>NZ_JBWGPQ010000008.1:0-84487 GCF_056331585.1 Thermanaerothrix sp. | reverse complement strand
TGCCGGGGCTTATGGGGGCGGGGGTGGGGCTTTAGGACTAGGGGCGGTTTCCAAGGCTTCGAGTAGGCGGGCTGCTTCTTCAGCGGTGATCTTGCCCTCTTGCAACATCTCCAAAACTTTAAGGCGTTCTTCCCGTGAGATCATAAGATGGCTGCTCCTAAGGTGTTTCTTCGCGTTTGCCCAGCAGACGGCGCCGTGCTTCCTCGGGGGTTATTAACCCCTGGGCAAGTTCTTCCAGGATGCGTAAGCGTTCTTCGCTCCCCGGCCGAGGTGGGGTTTCTTCTCGTCCGGGTTCCAACCCTAACGCGCGAATGACCTCATTTAGGCGGTTGCGTAGGGTGGGATATGAGAGGTCGAGTTCCTCTTCCATACGCGTAAAGCGTCCCTCGCAACGGATAAAGGTAAGTAAAAACTGAACCTGCTCGGGAGTAAGCGCGGCAAAAGGATTGCTGGCGGGGTAAAAATTCCCCTCGATAGTTGTTTGACAGTTGGGACAGTGGAGGCGAGTAACCACTAATTCGCTGCGGCAAACTGGGCAGCGCTCAAGCATTGGATTCATAACGCACTCCTGCAAATGCATTTCCCGGCTGTAAGACAGCAGGGCGAACACAGTGTTACAATTTTATTGTAGTCACTCTTTTAATTTTGTCAAGTGGTATTCAATAAATCGTAATATTGAATGAGAAATATTTAAGTGTGCTTAGCCCAAAAACTGTAGCCTTCCATAGAGCATGCCATAAAAGAGTTTTGTGGGGTATAATCCGCACCGTTGAGGTGCTGAGGATGAAGTGGACCTTACATACCGAATTCCCGAATCACTTGAAGGAGGCCTGGAACGCCCTCTTGGATGAGGCTATCACCAATGTGCCTTTTTTGCGTTATGAGTACCTGGAAGCCTGGTGGGAAACGCGTGGTGGAGGGGAATGGCCGCAAGCCCAATTAACCCTTATAACTGCCCATGAAGGCGACCGACTGGTGGGGATTGCACCGCTCTTTTTTACCCCAAACCATCACGGGCGACCGGCTTTGCTCTTCTTGGGCAGCATCGAAATCTCCGACTATCTGGACTTCATCGTTCGCCCTGCAGATTTAGACCGCTTTGGGCGTGGACTGTGGTCGTTTCTGGGGCGAGGAGTGACCTGGGAGTGGCAGGCCTTGGACCTCTACAACCTGATCGAAACCTCGCCGACACTGACGATGCTTGCAGCACTGGCCAGTGAATACACCTTACCGTTTCAGGTTGAGCACTTGCAGCCCTCACCTTACGTCCCACTACCGGGCGATTGGGAAGCATATCTGGCCGGTTTAGATAAAAAGCAGCGCCATGAAATCCGCCGTAAATTGCGTCGGGCGGAGGGACATACATCCATGGTCTGTTGGTACTGTGCTCAGGACAATGTTGAGGTGGAGGTGGACGCATTCCTCGACCTGATGGCGCAAGATGAGGATAAAGCGGCCTTCCTGACACCCGTTATGCGCCAGGCCCTGCGCCGTATTGCGCTGGCCGCGGCGGCTCACGGTTATTTACAACTGGCGTTTCTCGATGTTGAGGGCGAAAAAGCGGCGGCATATTTCAACTTTGACTATGGTAACCGCATTTATGTCTATAACACCGGGTTCAACCGCCGCTTTAATGAGATCTCGCCGGGCTGGGTGTTGCTCTCTTACCTCTTGCAGTGGGCTAACCAGCAGGGGCGACTGGAATTCGATTTCATGCGCGGGGATGAGGACTACAAATATCGGTTTGGGGCCGTCAACCGCTATGTGGTACGGGCGACCCTGCTCCGTCAGCCGCTGACAGCGGCTGTCTCTCGTACCGGCTCCATCGCGATTCAGGAGTAAACTATGGCTATTGACGACGCAATCTTGCGTGAGGTGCTACGCCAGGTCATTGATCCTGAACTGGGGCGTAATATCATAGACCTGGGCATGGTGCGCGATTTGACCTTGGATCCGCAGGAAAAACGAGTGCGCTTCACCCTGGCACTGACCACGGCCGCGTGCCCTCTGCGTCACCGCCTGGTCGAAGAGGCGCGAGCGGCCCTGCTGCGCCTGCCGGGCGTCCAGGACGTTGAAGTGACGTTGGACGTGATGAGCGAAGAGGAGCGCCGGGCTGTGCTGGGGTCGGGGGTTTCGCAACCGCCTAAACTGGCCGGACTTAACCGCATTCGGCAGGTGATTGCGGTGGTGAGCGGCAAGGGGGGTGTGGGGAAGTCCTCGTTGACGGCATTGCTGGCGGTGGCGTTGCGCCGCCAGGGTCAGAAGGTGGGTATTCTGGATGCTGATATAACCGGGCCGAGCATCCCAAAATTGTTTGGGCTGCCGGCGGGCGGTCTACATGGTAATGACCTGGGCATTTTGCCGGCCATCACTCGCACTGGCATCCGTGTTGTTTCGGCGAACCTGATGCTGCCGGAAGAGGACGCGGCGGTGGCGTGGCGTGGCCCGTTGATTACAGGGCTGATTCAGCAGTTCTGGGGGCAAGTGTTGTGGGGACAACTGGATACCCTTCTGGTAGACCTGCCGCCGGGTACCTCGGATCCCTTGCTCACGGTGGTGCGTCACATGCCTTTGCGCGGTGCAGTGCTGGTGACTTCCCCCCAACAATTGGCGGCGCTGGTTGTGCGCAAGGCGGTCAACCTACTCAAGAACCTAAACGTGCCGGTGCTAGGTGTGGTGGAGAACCTGGCCTATTACCCGTGCCCGCAGACGGGAGTGCCGCATGAGATTTTTGGCCCCAGCCACGCCGCAGAAGTGGCTGCGGCGGCAGGGTGTGAGGTGATCGTGCGCCTGCCCATCCACCCGGACCTGACCCTGTTGGGGGATGCCGGGCGGATCGAAGATGTTGACCTGCCCGAACTTGCCCCGCTCCTGGCGCAGGTGTTGGCTCCCACGCCTCAGCTGGCAGCTTGAGCTTTCCATGTTCCGGGGTTGCGCGAGGTGCACAGACCAGTTTTTTTTCCTCTCGTGTGGATAATTCTAATCCGGTTGGTTATCCAATCGGCCAGCCGAGCGGGGTGGGTTGGTCCGGCTGGAGCAGGATGACGTCGTTATCAGGGCCCATGGCGCCCAGCACCAGCACTTCGGAGATAAAATCGGCGATGCGGCGGGGAGGAAAGTTGACCACCGCCACTACCAGCCGTCCTACTAAATCTTCCTTGCGGTAGCGTCGCGTTAGTTGTGCGCTGGAGGTCTTCACCCCCAAGGGACCAAAGTCAATCCACAATTTGTAGGCCGGTTTGCGCGCTTTAGGATGGTCTTCCACGCGGATGACTTTACCCACACGCATATCCACTTTGGCAAAGTCATCCCAAGTGATCAGGGGTGGGGTCTCGCTCATTGTATCTCCTCATCACTAAGAGGGTTTAAGGGAATAGACGCCGTGCCTTAATCTCTGCGATGGCATCCGGACGGTAACGGTAAAGGCGGGCCGGGCGACCTTCGCCGCTGCGCACATAAGGCGTGGGCTCGATCACCCCGGCCTGGAGCAGGCGGCGCCGGAAGTTGCGCTTGTCCAGGCGTTCGCCGAGGATTAGCTCGTAGGTATGCTGGATCTCACTTAGGGTAAAGAATTCGGGGAGCAATTCAAAGCCCACCGCCGTATATTCCAGTTTATAGCGTAAGCGGCGCAAGGCATAGGTGAGGATGTCGGCGTGATCCAGGGCGAGGGGCGGCAGGGCGTTGAGGGGAAACCAGGCCCCGTGTTGGGCTTCGGGGGCGACTTGTGCTAGTGCATCCATGGCAATGAGGGCAAAATAGGCCACCGAAATCACGCACCCGGCGGGATGTCGCCCGTGTTCGCCGTAGGTATACAACTGTTCTAAGTAGGCCTCATGCAGTCCCAGACAGGCTTCCAGGCACTTGTAAGCTGCTTGCGTCAGCGAGCAGGTCGCATCCATCGGCGCGGTGGGCAACACCCAGCCGCCCAGACCAATGTAGGCCGCCGGCTGCAGCCAAACCTGGAGCGTTTCGTCCTTAAGGGTGAAGATAACCAGCAGAACTTCCAGGTGAACCTCGGTGCTCATGATCCGATAGCCTTTCGGCAGATGGATGCAGATTGTCCTGTGATATTATATATCCAGAGTCTTACCGTGCTCTTGTTCTGGCACGATTATTGCGACGCCATTCGCAAAGATATAAGTGAGGAACTTTGAATAAAGACGGAGCGTCTTTATTTCAGGCTTGCAGAGCCGGTAACTTGGGCCTGGATTTTTTCTTTTGGAGGAGGAGAAAACCATGAAGCATAAATTTTCCTTATGGGTGGGTGTGAGTGTTCTGATCCTGGTGGCTTTGGCATGCAACCTGCCGGTAGGTGGTGGCCAACCCACGGCCCAGCCCACGCCGAACGCCACATTAACTGCGCTCTTTGCCCTGTTAACCCCGGTGGCCACGACGCCGCCCCCAGTTGTTGCCAGCCCGACTGCGGTTTTGCCCACGGTGGTTCCACTGACCCCAACCACTGCGGTGGCTTCACCTACCGCAACCCTGCCCCAGCCCACCTTCACCGTCACGCCGCTCCTACGCACCGGGGGCAGTTTTAAGGCGGTCTATTTCAGCACACCGCCCAAACTGGATGGGGTGTGGGATGAGTGGCCGGGAAGTGCCTACTCTTGCGAGAATGTGGTGTTTGGGGCCAAAGAACGCAAGAATCGCGAAGATCTGGGTTGCTCGTTCCGGGTGGGCTGGGATAGCACCTACCTCTACGTAGCCTATAAGATTTACGATGATACCTATGTCCAAGAAGCCAGCGGCGCCGACCTCTATAAAGGGGATAGCGTGGAGATCCTTTTGGATGCCGACCTCTACGGCGATTGGAACTCCCAAGCGCTCAGCGGGGATGATTATCAATTGGGCATCTCGCTGGGCCGTCCGGATCCGGAGGGCACCAAGGATGTTTATTTATGGTTCCCGCGCGCCAAGGCTGGTGGGCGCGATGATGTCAAGGTTGCCGTAGCCGCCCAGGATGGACTCTATCGCGTCGAAGTGGCCGTGCCTTGGGGCCTCTTTGGGGTCAAGCCGGCGACAAATCAGCAATTTGGGTTTGCCGTTTCGGCCTCGGATAACGATAAGCCGGGTGAGAAAGTGCAGCAGAGCATGGTCTCCAGCGCGCCGTTCCGCCGCCTGACCGATCCCACAACCTGGGGCATTCTGACCCTGACGCGGTGACAAAACACCGGGAGGTCATGCTGGCCTCCCGGTGCGTTTTTACGCCCAACGGATGGGTTTAGAACAGGATCAACGCCAGTTCGTTGCGGTACTGGCGGGTGAGCGGATTTTCTTCACCTAATATCTCGAGCAGACTCAATACCACCTGGCGGGCTTGATCCTCGCGGTAGCGCTTATCCTGGCGCAAGATATCCAGCAAGCCGTCTAATGCAGCCAGGATGTTGCCACGGCTGGCCAGGCGGATGGCATTCCAGTAAGCGGCGGCTAACTCATCCCCTTCATCTTCGATGCCCCGATGCTGGCGCAGTTCAACCAATGCCTCGGCATAGGGTCTGAGCAACATGGCTTGGGCATACTGGCGGCTGGGTGGGAAGGCCTCTAAGATGGCTAATCCTTCATAGCCTTTGCCTTGAGCCAGCAGGGCCTTGACCAGGCCAAGCAGGGCACGTGGGTCTTCACCTTCCTCGTCCAGAACCTCGCGGAAGAGGCTCTCGGCTTCCGCCCACTCGCCCTCGATGAGCAGACTTTCGGCTTTTTCCAGTTTCAGCGCGGTTGGGCTGGGTGGCTGTAACCGCTCCAAAAACTCGCGTAGGCGGGATTCGGGGATGGCCCCCACAAACTCGGCTATCACCTGCCCGTTGACGAAGGCTTTCACCGTAGGCAGGCTGCGCACCCCATAGCGCAACGCCAAGTTGGGATTTTCGTCCACGTTAACCCGTGCCAGGCGGAAGCGCCCTTGTGCTTCGTCGGCTAAACGCACCAATAAGGCTCCCAGGTCGCGGCAGGGACGGCACCATGCCGCCCAAAAATCTACCACCACCGGAACATTCTGCGAAAAGGCCAGTACTTCATATTCGAAATCGGCTTCACTAACGTCCACAATGTAATCTGGGCTCATCATCGGCTACTCCTTATTTTCTTACCCAAGGTTATTTTACCTTTGGCTTACGTCTAAAATTGTACCCATCCTTTGTTAATTTTTTGTCGGAATATGTTGATTTATCCCTCATCGTCTCCCTCATCGCTCACGATACCGGGTTGTTCAACTCGTAATACCTCGCCGTGCAAATTGATGACAATGCGAAAGCCCATCATGCCTAGGTAAGCCCGACCCTCTTCAGGGATGCCGGCTTGGAGTAATTGCTCAAACTGTTTATCCAGGTTACGCAGTTGGGTATAGATCATGGCGCGCGAGAAAGGATCTTCCTGGCCCAGCATCTTGGCGGTTTGCTCACTGAGCAGGTCTTCGTGCCCTTCGATTTGTTGACGCATGATGTCCAGTACTTGGCGATCCACCTGTTCCGAAGGAATATGTCGCCGGAAGCCGCGGTCGTTGACGACATAGCAGGGTTCATCCCCGACGTACGCCACTTCAACCGGTTGATCGTTCTCGTCTACAACTAAACCTGCAAACAAAGGTTGACGCATAATGTTTCTCCCGAATCTAACTGCTTTGTTTGCCCTCAATGATGGCAAGCAGGATGGCCACCGCTAACCCTAAACGGCGATCAAACTGCCGGGCTGGATCGGTAGAGAAGTCAATCTCCATGACATAACCGAAGAGGTGAAACCGCTGACGGTATTCGGCTACAGGAGTGGTTCCCAAGGTGGCAAAGTAGTGCTGGGGCAATAAAGAGCCGAGCAGAAAACGCCGTAGCAAGGCGCGCCCTAAGGAGTCTTCTTGTACCGTGCCAATGAGTTCGTCGCCGGCGTTCAGGATTTGCCACTCATCACGTGCCAGTGATTGCCACCCACGGCGGCGCAACGCACCCACTTTCATCCCGCTGGCGCTTTCTACCACATCATACGCGGCGGAGAAATCTAACACCTGGCGGGCGCGTATCTGGAGCACCTCTTGGGCCATGCTCTCGTCGCGATAAACACGGATGTCTTCCTTGAGGCGGAACATGCGTTGGCGACAAAAAAGTGCCATCTCACCCTGGGGAGTGTAAATACGCACAGTACCGGTCAGGGCGAGCGTCTGGCGCCTGAGCAAGTAGTGGGTATAACCAAAAATAGACTCCATTATGAGCACTCCTCTGTTACTATTCTACAACAATGACGGTGGTTCCGCGCTCGGCGGTTACATAGTTGGCATCCAGCGGTACGGTGGGATGTGTCCAGCGGTAAATCCATAATGCATCTTGTGGGCTCAGGTTGATACATCCGTGGCTGCGGGGGCGCCCAAAGTCATTGTGCCAATAAGTGCCGTGAAAAGAAATGCCGTTATCCATCAGGTAACTGACCCAAGGCACGCCGGGCAAGTCATATGAATTGGGAGCAGCGCGGTCACCGGCTGCCATATGGCGCGAGGGGCGCTTGCGGTGGGTCTGGTAACGTCCAGGCGGGGTGCGAAAATCTCCATCGCGAAAGCGTGCGCCGGTGGCGGCACGAGCGGCAAAGACTGGTTTATCACTTTCCCACGCAATAACCACTTGTGAATTCAAACGCACCTCAATCCATTTTTCATTCACCGGTATCTGTGGAGAGAGCGGGGAAACGTCTTCCGGTTGGACAAGGCGCAAGTGGATGGCCCGTGCAAAGAAGACTACCGGCCATTTATCATCGGCGATGCGATACCACCACTCTCCTTGTTCGTCTTGCACGGCCTGGGTGACCCAAAAAGTGGAGCCATAGTAAAGGCGATAGGCTATGCTCCACGTCAGGCGTGGATGCCATAAAGCGTCGGTGTAAGGCACCGTCACCTCAAATAAGCGGCCCTGGGAGGGGATCTCGGTCTGGGGCGGTTGAGGTTGTAACGCCACCGGCTGGACTTCACCAGAATGCACATAGGCCTCGTCGTTGAGAAGATACCAGACGCGGTTATGATTGGGGTTTTCATCCCCCAAAGTGACCCCAGTGATCGGTAGAACGAGGTCGCGCCAGTAGGTTTTGCGGATGTTGGCGGAAAATGAGGGACGATCGTACCCCTCGGTTTTAGGTGGGATAATTCGTCCCAGTGAAAGCCCGAGGGTGTGGGGATCAGAAGTTTTTCCGGTCAGGAGAGAAAAAGATGGGGTCGGTCTGCCGATCAGTGCCAACAAGCCTGCTGCGCACCAGCGCAGAAATTCGCGACGTGTGAGGGAGGGCAGATCCAACGGCGACATGCCTTAATCATGAATATTGACCAGTGTGCCTACGGAAGCCCAGTTGAACAGCCAGGCGGCGTCTTCGGTACGCAGGTTGATGCAACCGTGGCTCATCGGGGTGCCAAAGTTGTTGTGCCAATAGGTACCGTGAAGTCCATAGCCTTTGTAGAAGTACATCACGTAAGGGACATCGGGCAGGTAATACCCCGGCCCACGCATGTCGGCGTAGCGGTATTTGACGTAGATACGGTACCGGCCGGTAACGGTGGGGTAACGCCAGGTACCAGTGGAAACCAGAAACTGATTGACCAAGGTTTGCCCTTCGTAGGCATAGACCATTTGCTCGCTCAAATCCACATCAATCCAGCGCTCATCACCTTCAACTTTAGGCCAGGTGGCTGCATCTGCACGGGGTGGCGTAGTGGGGGTGTCTGTAGGGAGTGGGGTGGGCGTATCGGTTGGGGTAGGGCTGGGAGTTGCAGTCGGGATGGGGGTGGCGGTCGGTGTTGGAGTGGGAGTGGTCGTTGCGGTTGGGGTGAGGGTGGGTTTGGGCAAAGCCGCCGCCGGGCGTGCCAATGAAGGGCTGCAGGCAAAAACGATGCGCAGTTGGGGGCTCATTGACAACGCGGCCAACGCCAGACCGGAAATGACAAAGACCGACAAGGCTAACCAGAGCCAAGGACGCCAGTGCGAGCCAATGCGGGGTTGTGCCTGTGCGGGTGGTGTAGGTCGAACAGCGGGGCGTGACCGACGCATCGGCACGGGTTGGGTTTGCGCCAGCGCTTCGGCTATGGGGACGTTAAATGTATAAGTCGAGTTGGAAGGCGGCTTGGTTTGAGTCTGGCGCAGACGACGCACCGCCCAATGCATTCCTTGGCGTGCAGCGCGGCTGTGAGGGTTGATGGCCAGCGCACGTTCTAGGTAGGCAATGCTCTGGTGCGGCTCGGACAGGGCGGCTAAGATTAACCAGGGCGTTTCTAGATCAGGATACTCGCGTGCAGCGGTTTCAACCAGGGACTTGGCTTCGTCGGCACGTCCTTGGTTTAAGGCCTGACGAACTCGCTCCAACCAATCCGAAGGCAGGCTGCGCGCGGTAGAGGTCATGGTGAAGTTCCGTTCCGTCCAATGGGCTCGTTACGCAGGAAGCATAAAATCCCGTCGGCAACCCCTTGTGCCACCCGGTCGGGCTCCTCGGTGAGAATACGACGGTCGAGGTTGAGGAATCCGGTCTCAATAATGGCGGCGGTGGTCTCGCTGTTAATCTCGCTAAAGGTGTGGTATTCGGTCATGTCACGGGTAATGGTGTTAGGATGATAGCGCAACCCGGTCGCTTTGGCGTAGCGGTCCACCAGGCAGGCGGTGAGGCGTTCAGCCTTCTCCGGAAAAAGGCTCGAGGACGCCGCGGCTACTTTGAACCCGGTGGCTTCATCGTTGATGTAATTACAGGAGTCATTATGAATTGAGACCAGAACTTGGGCTTGATAGCCGGCCAGGCGTTCATCAAACTCGTTGAGCAGATCTACCTGATAGCCAGCGGCGAGCAGGCGTTGTTGCACTCGTAACGCAATTTCCAAATTAACCTGGGCTTCGGTCAAGCCATCCGGGCAGACGGCACCCGAGTCATTCCCGGCATGGCCGGCTACAATCCCCACCCGCGGCATGGGGCGTGGGGTAGGTGTGGGATAAGCCGCCCCTGGATTGGCCTGGAGAGCCTGGAACATGGCTTCCAGGGAGCGGTTGGAGAATAAACCGGTCGGTGTGAACAATGTCAGCAGGGTCGCCATAATCAACCCAATGCTGACCACCGTCCAGATAATTGAAAGGGAGGTTGGTTGAGACGGCGAGGTAGAGGATTCTGGGATCTCGTCAAATGCATTTTCATCCATAAGGTAAATCACCTGGAACCATGGTTAAGATGATTATATCTGCAATCGGGCCATTCACTTCTGATTTTGAGGTGAGGGTTTATGGGTATAAACATTATCCGGTTGTATCCTCTTGACGCGGTGGTGGTAAGTGATTATAACCGAGCCTGCTGGTGATGCCACTGGCAGGGATTAGCGGTATTATGGAGGTTGCAATCACAATGCCAGTCACAGCCGATTTACTTCGTCAAGCCATGCGTCATTGGACCACCGGGGTGAGCGTGGTAACCAGTTGTGCCGATGGGTTTTGCCATGGGATGACTGTAAACTCGTTTACCTCGGTTTCGTTAGAGCCCCCACTGGTTACTGTTACTCTTAACAAGCAAACACGCACCCAGGCCCTGGTTGCAAAATCCAGAGTGTTTGGTGTTACAATATTACATGAAGGGCAAGAAGCCATATCCGAGCGTTTTGCGGGTCGCCAGTTCGAGACTGAAAACCGCTTGGCAGGGTTGGAAACTTTTAGCTTGGTGACAGGCGTGCCGTTGCTTAAGGCAGGATTAGTTGGGTTGGACTGCCGGGTTGTGTTTGAGTACCCCATGCCGGATTCGGTGCTCTACATTGCTGAAGTTCTGGCGATCCAAACGGGTGAACCGGGATGGCCATTGGTCTATCACAATCGGGCTTATTACCAGTTGCGGCGATGACCGATGCACCATTGAGTGACGAAGAGAAGCGCCTGTTGTTACGGTTGGCGCGCGAAGCTATCGAGGCGGCGGTCAACCGTCGTCCGTTGCCGCCCCTGGATTGGGAGACGTTACCGCCACGCCTGCGCGAGCCAGGAGCGACTTTTGTGACCCTGACACGGCGGGGTCAGTTGCGCGGTTGTATTGGGGTGTTGGAGGCCTATCAACCACTGGCTGAAGATGTGCGCGAGCATGCGATTGCCGCGGCGCTCGAAGATTATCGCTTTCCCCCGGTGCGCCCGGAGGAAGTACCTGAATTGAAGATCGAAATTTCGCGGTTAACCCCATTACAGCCCTTGGAGTACGAAACTCCTGAGGAACTCGTGCGCAAACTGCGCCCCGGTGTGGATGGTGTGGTCATCCGAGATGGCTTTCGGCGGGCTACCTTCTTACCCCAGGTGTGGGAAAAATTGCCTGATCCGGTGCGCTTTCTGGATAATTTGTGTATGAAGATGGGAGCATCTCGTAACCTGTGGCGCACCAAAAAACTAGATGTTTTTGTCTATCAGGTTGAAGAATTCCACGAATAAATCAGCGGGGGAAAATTGCCGCGCTGGGCGTGAAAATTCCGGCCTTTGAGGTATTGCATTTAACTTGTTATATCGTTATAATGATTAAGACCCCTTGTTGTTGTGAAGGTGATGATGATCATTCCCCATCCACAACCATTTACTCCCCTGTACTATCAAATTGAACAACAAATTCTGGAAGAGATCCATCAGGGCCGCTTAAAACCAGGGGATCGTTTGCCCTCAGAACCGGAACTCTCGCGCCGGTTTGGCGTCAGCCGCATTACGATCCGGCGTGCTCTAAAGGATCTCAGCCAGCAAGGCATTATCTATTCGCGTCAGGGTAAAGGGACGTTCGTTGCTCAGGCGCGCATTCGTGAAATTTCAGGCTTTCGTTCGTTTAGCGATGATATCCGGGCCCGTGGATTAACACCGAGTTCGCGGGTGGTGGATTTCAGTCGTCTACCAGCAGATGAAGGGGTTGCCCAACGGTTAGGTGTGGAGGTGGGAGAGCCGGTTTATTGTCTGCAGCGGGTGCGCCTGGCGAATGACCAACCGGTTGCTTTCGAGATTGCTTATCTACCGGTGCGGTTATGCCCGGATCTAGAACGGTTTGATTTCAGCAATGCGTCGCTTTATGCGGTGTTACGGGAGCACTATCGTGTTTTTCCAACTTGGGCCGAGGCGGAAATCGAGGCTAGCGCTGCTTCGCCTGAAGTAGCCCATCATCTGGGGATGAAAATCGGCGAGCCGGTGCTGGTCGCTTACCGCCAAACCTATACTGAGCGTTTTGAGATTATTGAGTTTGTAAAATCCATCTATTGTGGCAAGCGGTTCACGTTCTATGTTGGCCGCCAGTACATCGGCAATTGAACTCAGGTAGTGCCTTCATCTCATCCAACCCATTCCAAATCTTGTCGGGAGGTGTTCTATGCGTAATTCAAGTCGTTTTCTGATGTTGATGGTTCTGGTCGCTCTGGTGCTGGCGTTAGCTGGCTGTGGGGGGCAAGCTGCGACCGGCCCGAAGGTGGTCAAGGTGCTCGCCATGCAGCAGGCCGGCCCAACCCCCGAAGAAATGAACGCGATCGTGAATGAATTCAACCAGAAGAACCCGAACATCAAAGTCGAAATTGAATATGTCTCCTATGATGCGTTGCACGATAAGATTGTCACCGCGATGGCTACAACCCCACCTTCTTATGATGTGATCCTGGTGGATGATATCTGGTATGCGGAATTCGCCAAGGCGGGTTATCTGTGGGATGTGACCGATAAAATTGATGCTCAGACCAAAGAAAAGGTCTTCGCTGCAGCTTGGGACATCACTACGGTAAACGGGCGCATTTACGGTATGCCTTGGCTGCTGGATGCGAAATACTTCTACTACAACGAGAAGATCCTCAAAGAGGCCGGGTTTGACCATCCGCCTGCAACCTGGGAAGAACTGGTGGAGCAGGCACGAGTGATTAAAGAAAAGGGGGTGGTTGAGTATCCCATTGCCTGGTCGTGGGCGCAGGCTGAGGCTGCCATCTGTGATTTCGTGGCCTTGCTCTATGGCAATGGTGGCCGCTTTGTAGACGATCAGGGCAAACCAGCGTTCAATGATGAGAAGGGTGTCCAGGTTTTAGAGTGGATGGTCAAGACGATTGACGAAGGTATCTCCAATCCGGCTTCGGTATCCTACGTAGAAGAGGATGTGCGCAACGTTTTCTCTCAGGGCAAGGCAGCCTTTGCCCTCAACTGGCTCTACATGTATGACCTGGCGGCGTTGAACGAACAGGAATCCCAGGTCGTTGGCCAGGTGAAGATGAGCCTGGTACCGGTATTTCAATCCATGGCTCAACAAGGCCTGAAGAGTGCGACCATCAATGGCTCGATGGGCTTCTCGGTGGTGGACAAGTCGCCTAACCGTGAGGCGGCGTGGGAGTACGTTAAGTACCTGACCAGTGAAGACGTGCAGAAGCGTTATGCTGCCCACCTGCTGCCGATTTGGAGTGCCAACTATGAGGGCGAGGCGTTGGAAGCTCTGAAAGCGCTCAACCCGGCCACCCCGGTGACTGTGCCGATGTTCAAAGAGCAATTCCCCTATGCGCATGTGCGTCCCAAGGTGCCGTATTACCTGGAAGGCTCTAAGGCGCTTCAATTAGCCCTGCAAGAGGCGCTAACCAAACAGAAGACCCCCGCGCAAGCCCTCAACGACGCCGCGGCCAAGTGGGTCGAGTTGCAATCCAAGTAATGCTGTTAAATCATCCTTCTCTGGCAGGGGGAAAACTCCCCCTGCCAGATTTATAAGGTGGTGTAGAGTTCATGGCTCAAGCAACCTTGCGTCCGCCTAAATCCTATTCGCTCTTGCAGTATGAGATCCGCGAGGGGATTTTGTTCCTCTTGCCGGCGATGATATTGATCTTTGGTATTACATTATTTCCTATCTTGTTTACGTTTGTCCTGAGTTTCACCGATACCCCGCTCTCGAATCCTTCCCCTCAGAATTTTGTGGGTCTGAGTAATTACCTGGCGTTCTTGCGCAGTGCCCAATTCTGGCAAGCCATCTGGCGTACGGTTTACTTTACCGTAGTCTCAGTGGGGGTGGAGTTGTTACTGGGATTGGGGATTGCATTACTTATCCACGCCCGTCCGCCAGGCTGGGCATTTTTACGCACCAGTCTGATCATTCCCTGGGCGGTGCCCACGATTGTCAATGGCGCGCTGTGGCGCTGGATCTACAATGCGGATTATGGGGCTTTGAATGGTTTACTTTATAGCCTGGGATTAATTGAGAAGTACCGTCCCTGGCTCACCGAGCCGATGCGGGCGCTCAATTTAGTCGTCGTGGCCGATATTTGGCATAGTGTGCCTTTCATTGCGCTGATTCTGCAGGCCGCGTTGGCCACCTTGCCCCTGGAACTGGATGAGGCCGCGGCGGTGGATGGGGCAAATGCCTGGCAGCGTTTCTGGTTCATCCGACTGCCACTGCTCCGCCCGGCCATCCTGGTAGCACTGGTGGTCCGCACAGTCGAAGCTTTCCGTGTTTTCGATATCATTTATGTCATCACGCAAGGCGGGCCAGCGTTCGGTACGGTAACAATCTCTTATCTAACCTATTTGGAATCTTTCTCTTATGGTCACCTGGGAAGCGGTGCAGCATTGTCATTCCTGATTACACTTTTTACCCTGGTTATGGCATTAGCGTACATTCGGTTGCTCTACCGCCCGGAGGTGCAAGGATGAAGCGGTGGCGACGAGTGGTGTCAACGGCAATCCTGCTGGGCTTGATGACATTGGTGTTGCTGTTCATCTATGCACCGATTGCCTGGCTGGTGCTTTCCTCAATATCTACGCGGGCAGAATTGCTCGCGGTGCCGCCGCACTGGATCCCTGAGCATCCTACCCTTAAAAATTATCGGGATATCCTGATCCCGGGTACCGCTGTCTCAGAGGTGGCGCGAACCTTCAGTGTGACGTTGCGCAATTCCTTCATTGTGGCTAGTTCAACCACGCTGATCTGCCTGGTGACGGGTTCGTTGGCCGGCTACGCTTTGGCCCGGTTGCGATTGCCGTTTCGCAATGCCTTGTTTATGAGCATTCTAGGGGTGCGCATGGTGCCCGAGATTTCGCTGGTTGTGCCACTGTATATCATCGCCGCTCGCCTGGCACTGCTTAACAAGCCCATTGTGTTAATCATTACCTATCTCTCCTTTGCACTTCCCTTTGCTATCTGGATGCTGAGCACCTTTTTTGAGAGCGTTCCGCGGGAATTGGAAGATGCGGCCCTGATTGACGGCAGTTCTCGCCTGGGAACGCTGTTTCGGGTGGTCTTGCCGGTGGCGGCACCGGGGATTGTTTCAACGGCGTTGTTCACTTTCCTGTTGGCGTGGGACGAATTTTTCTTTGCCTTGATCTTTACCAGCACCATCGCAGCGAAAACGGTGCCGGTAGCCATTGCTGAATTTACCGGGCGCTATGCCGTAGATATCACGGCGATGATGACCGGTGGGGTGTTGGCGGCGCTACCGCCGGTGCTACTGGCGCTCGTCTTCCAACGTTATATCGTTAGCGGGCTTTCTGCAGGAGCGGTAAAGGGATGAAAACCGGGGTGTTAATTGGCATTGATCTGGGGGGCACGAATGTGCGGGTGGGAGCCGTTGACCAACAAGGTGACGTCTTAGCCTGGGCCGAAGCACCCATCGAAGCCACACGCGGGCCACAGGTTGGGTTAGCGCGAATCAGCGCTCTTGTCGAGCAAGTTCTGGGCGCGGTGGGAGCCGTCTTGCCTCTGGCGATTGGGATGGGTGCCACTGGACCGATAGATCGCCAACGTGGTAGCATTCAAAACCCCTACACTTTGCCTACCTGGGAAGATGTGCCGGTTGTCCAGTTGTTGCAGGAACGGTTTGGGGTGCTGGTGGCTCTAGAAAATGATGCCGATGCGGCAGCTCTGGGTGAGGCGTGGGTGGGAGCTGGGCGGGATCATGAGCGGGTGCTCATGGTAACCGTGGGGACAGGGATTGGTACCGCGTTTGTGTATCGTGGTGAGATCTATCGTGGGGTGGAAGGGGCCCATCCCGAGGCCGGGCACATCGTGGTAGACCCAAGGGGGCCGTTGTGTTATTGTGGTGCGCATGGTTGTTGGGAAAGCCTGGCTTCCGGTCCAGCGATTGCGCGCCGCGCGCAGTCCTTAGCCCGTGACACGTCTACCCTGATGGTGGAATTGACTCAGGGCAATTTGGAAGCCATTGACGCGCGGTTGGTAGTGGCTGCGGCTCAGGCGGGTGATGCCCTGGCACAGCAGGTCATTGAGGAAACGGCCTTCTACCTGGGATTGGGCATGGTCAATCTCATGATTGCTTACCTACCCGATGTAGTCATCCTGGGGGGTGGGGTAATGCGTTCCTACCCGGTTTTTGCGCCTTATCTTCATCAGGTTATTCAACAGCATAGCGTCGTCGCTCCTTTGCAATCGGTGCGAATAGAGACAGCACGCTTGGGAGGACAAGCCGGGGTTGTGGGAGCGGCCTACGCGGCTTCGAAACTGATTATGGAGGGATAGTTACGAATGATGTTGCCTTACGTGAAGGATATTCTGTCCCAATCGGAAGGGTTGAAGGATGCTTTGGAAAATTTTGACCCGCGGGCATTAGAGGTCGTTCGCCAAGTGATCACCACCAGCCAATGTGATCGCATTATTTTGACCGGCATGGGCGCCTCATATTATGGGGCTTATCCGGCCTGGCTGAGGTTGTGTGGCTTAGATCTGCCGGTAATATTATGGGATACGGCGGAATTGCTGCACTATGCCCTGGATCAAGTGAATTCACGCACCCTGTTGTGGGTAATCTCACAATCGGGGGAAAGCGCAGAAGTTCATCGCTTGCTAGAACGATTGGCATCGAAACGCCCTAAACTTCTGATTGGGGTCACGAATAATCCGTCTAGCACTCTGGGAAAGACAGCAGAGATAGTCCTTCCGTTGCATGCGGGGGCCGAGCATATGGTTTCGACCCGAACTTATATCAATACCCTCGCCGTGACCTTACTGGCAGCGGCGGTGCTACGGGATGAACCGGTTTCCGCCTGCAAAGAGGCACTATGGCAAGGGCAGATGGCCATGGCGGATTATCTTAAGGCGTGGTCTCACCATCTGGATATGATCCGCGAAATGACCGAACGGTTGAGCCATCTTTTCCTTTTAGGACGTGGAGCCTCCTTCGCCAGCGCTCAAGAAGGCGCCTTAGTGCTCAAGGAAGCGGCGAAATTCGCCGCCGAGGGGATGGGCGCAGCGCAGTTCCGACATGGCCCGTTGGAGATCGTTGAGCCGGGCATCGCGGTGTGGCTTTTCGGCGGTGCGCAGCCAACCGTGGAACTCAACCGTACGCTGGGTCTGGAGATCAAGCAGTACGGCGGCGAAGTCACTTGGGTTGGCACGCAGCCGGTTGAGGGATTAACCTGGGTGCCCTTGCCCTCGGTACCAGAACTTGCGCTACCTCTGTTGGAGATCCTGCCGGTTCAAGCCCTTTCGGTTGTTCTGGCCGAAGCCAGTGGGCGTGAACCGGGTCAATTCAGGTATATCGGTAAAGTAACCACGCGCGAATGAAGCGGGTTTAAAGCGTGTAGCGATATAGATTGGTCTCGCGGCGCACGAAACCAATTTTCTGGTAAAGGCGGTTAGCGGCTTCACGCGAGGGACGGGAGGTCAAATCTACGGTTTTGACCCCTAACTGCGCCGCGTGTTCGAGGGCTGCCCGTGTCAGCGCTTCGCCAATGCCGCGACCGCGTGCGGCCTCATCCACGACCACGTCTTCAATCCAGGCACGGCGCCCGGTGGGGATGCGAAAAACCACGAGGGTCAGGGTGCCGACAATTTGCCCGTCCTCATCACGGGCAAGGAAGAGGATGCTGGCGTTCGAGTTGACCATCTCTTCGAGTTCTTGACGCGTAGGGGGCAGGCTGGAACTGGAGAGTTGGGGAATCAGACGTGCAAAGGCTTCAACCATATCATCGGTTACAGTACGTGCAATTTCGATTTGCATGTTGTCCTCACGGGATGGGAGTCTTGGACCCTGTGAATTTTACCCTAGAAACTTGACGGGTGGAGGTGGCCCATGCTACACTTGGGGCATGCTCTCACGAAGTGCTTATAACCATCATCGTCATCATCACGTCTTATCTCCCTAGCCGGAGCGGGTGGCACTGCCCATTTCCTGAACGACCACGATGTTGACCGAGAACCACCCCCGCAACCGGCGGGGGTTTTGTTATTTTACTTGGATGGAGGAGCCATGAATCTACGCATCTATGATCCTGAGACAGCACGAAAGACTCTGTTACAGCGCCAACCGCCGGATGTGCAGGACGTTCCTGCTGCAGTGCGTGAACGGATCCAGGCACTTTTCGGAGAACCGTTGACGCCGGCTCAGGCAGTGGCGCGCATCCTGGCCGATGTGCGTACAGGTGGTGATGCGGCTTTACGGCGTTGGAGCCAGCACCTTGATGGGTGGACTGCCTTGGATTTTCGTTTACCACCAACGGAACTTCAAAAAGCCCTTGCTCATCTTTCCTCTGATCTCCGGGGGGCGTTGGAAACCGCAGCAGAACGAATCGAGGCGTTTCACCGTCGCCAACCCCTGACCTCGTGGATCACGCAAGATTTAGGCGGCACGTTAGGACAACTGGTGCGTTCTTTGCGACGGGTGGGAATTTATGTCCCGGGTGGCTTGGCACCCCTACCCTCTACGGTGCTGATGAGCGCCATTCCGGCGCGGGTGGCCGGGGTGCGCGAAATTGTGTTGGTCACTCCACCTCAGCGCGGGAGCGACCGCCCAGCGGACGTCATTCTGGCAGCGGCGGCAATTGCCGGTGTTAGCGAGGTGTATGTACTAGGTGGGGCGCAAGCGATTGCGGCGCTGGCCTATGGCACCGAAACCATCCCACGAGTAGATAAAATTGTTGGGCCGGGCAATCTATTTGTTACCTTGGCTAAACAGCAGGTTTTTGGTGTGGTGGGGATTGATGGTTTGGCTGGCCCAACCGAAACGGTAGTGATTGCGGATGAAACCGCCAATCCCGAATGGGTAGCGGCGGACTTGCTGGCGCAGGCAGAGCACGATGTTCTGGCGGCAGCCATTTTGTTAACCCCCAGCGAAACCCTGGCGTATCAGGTGCAGCAGGCAGTAACGCGCCAGGTGGCCCAACTGCCGCGGAAAGACATTCTGGCGCTTTCTTTGGTTGGGCGTTCGGGTATTGTGCTAACCCGCGACTTGGAGGAAGCAATCGCACTTTCTAATGCGTATGCGCCTGAGCACTTGAATCTGGTAGTGGCCGATCCCTGGCGCTGGGTGGAGAAAATTGAGTCCGCGGGGGGAATTTTTGTAGGTGACCATTCGTATGAGGTTCTGGGCGATTATGCTGCCGGTCCCAGTCACGTTATGCCGACCGGAGGATCGGCGCGTTTTGCTTCGCCGTTAAGTGTGTGGGATTTTGTGCGTCTGATTAGCCTGGTAGCACTAGATCCACGTACTGCCGCAGAGGTGGGGCGGGTTTCGGCACAATTGGCGCGCGCCGAAGGATTAGAAGCCCATGCGCGTGCCGCCGATTTGCGTGCCGCAACAGTCAATCCTTGAGCAAACAAATAGAGCCTCCCCCCATCGGTGTTAGCGGGTGGGGGGATGTTTTGATCCTTTGGTTGTTCAGTACCAGATGCGATACCAGGTTTGGGTTTCGGTTTCCTGACCCAACACTTGCACGTTGACCTTTAATGTGATCACGGTTTGCGGTTCAAAACGTCCGGCGAAGAACGTCAGTTGAGTGATGCCGTCGGCATTGGTCTCGGCGGCGCGGTAGGTCAATCGTAGCCCCTCTGGCCCGATCAAGGTCATCGAAACATTGGCGTTGGCGATGGGGCGGTTATACTGATCGCGCACGATCACGTAAAGTGTCTGCTGGTCGCCAGAAGGGATCAACGCTTGTGTCACAAAGGCCTGGACGTGGGGGATCAATTGGGCGATTATAGCGCTGGGTGGGAGTTCGGGGCGGGTGAGTTCGGGATCACGGACGATTAGATCGAAATGACGTTTGCCTAAGTCGGTCAGGACAACCCGTTCGCCAGGTGGGTTTTCAGGCCACCACTCAAAGCGGGCCCGTTCAAAGTATTGAACGTAGCGCCGCTCGGCGATTTCCAAATCGGAGATGGGCAAGCCGAAATTGGTCAGGCCGTCATTTGCATCGTAGAACTGACGGAAGGCATAACAAACGGATTTGCCATTCTCAAAGCGGCGGCAAGCCAGTGGATCGGTGGGCACGGGTGCCAGGGGACCCGGCCCCGCATAGAGCAAACTACCTAGATTAGCAACCTTAACCCGTTCTACCCCGTTAGGCTCGAGGATAAGATCAAAACGGGCGCGCTGGAAGTACTGCACCGTACCCCAGCCGTGCTCGGTGAGCATCTGAAATTCGCCCGTGATGGGATACCCATACAGGCGGAGGGGATCGGCGACGCTGCGATATTGTGCCAGAAACACCCCCCGTACCACATGCCCATTGAGATACTCAAACTCGGGCATTGGCGTTTGGGCATACCCACTGCTGGTCAGTATCGCCAGGTAGAGTAGTAAGACTAAAGCTGCGGCATAGCGTGAAACTCCCCGCATATTTTTCATTATAGCGAATTTAATCGCAAGTGCAATGCCTAGACAGCGGTTTTTTACGCCATTTTTATGTGCTGGGTTTTATCGAATCTGCCAGCAAATATCGGTGATCCAACGCAAGATAGGTTGGCGGGTAAGCGGATCGGCATTCAAGGTGTCGAAGAGTTGCTTCCATCCAGATTCAGGGGTGTTATTGATCCCGGAACAGCCACCACGCTGTTGACAGGCTTGGTACTGTGTCATCACTCCTGCGAATTCCATCGGCCGACCGAGATGAATCGCGCCGTAGAGGCTGATGGCTTGCCACTGCCGAGCATTAACTCCGCTGGTAGCATAGATTTCGGGCAACGGCCAGGCGGGTAGGGCACCGTACGAGACGTAATAAACGTCAAATTGCGTCCAGGGGTTGGTTGAAGAATAAACCCAATCGGGATTAACACGCGTGGGACAACCAACGCATGCACCAAAGTTGTAATAAATGGCTTGTTCATTATCATAGTTGTCAAACCCGCTTACCCACCCATACGTAACATACGGGGTGTTCCAACCGGTAAGTTGAGAGTCCCATTCGATATCTATAGCACCGGCGACGCTCACCTGCCGGCTGTAGCCACTGTCCCATACCCATTGGATGAGGCGAACTATCATTTGGGCCCAGGCTTTGCCGTGTTCATAGGCATAGGTGCGGCGGGTGCTCTGATTGGTGGTGTTAGAACCATAGCCGCCGTAGTTATTTGTCCCAATGGCAACCATTACCTGCGATTCTTGATCCTCAGCACTGCAAACCCAGTAGCCCTGGATGTAGGCTTTGACGGCGGCTTCGATGGCGCTGATCGGCACATAGTGCCAATAGGGACTGAAAAGGCCGGCGCCGGGTTTGTTAAGATCTCCACCATCAAACCACCCCTGACCGAAATTCAACACCACCAGGCTGTCCTGGGCGCCAGGGAGGGCACGATCACGACGCCCCAGGGCACACCCTAGGTCATATATGTGGGCGGGAGTTTCATCTTGAATGTAGTAACTGGTGGCATATAACGGTGTGGGTTGGTAGTCGCGGTAGATCACGGGTAAAAAGAGGCGCGACGTGGCGCTTGCGCTTTGGGCTTGGGACGGGATGGGCTGAGTCAGCGGCGCAAACACGAAAAAGCTGAGTAAAAAAACAATCAGAGCAAGCCCCTTCAAGCGTTGAATCGGGTTTTCTGTAGAAGACGGCATCATGTACCTGTCAGGTTGCAAGAACCAGGCCACGGAGTGGCAGGAAATGACGAGGTAAACGGCATTATATCAATATAGGGCTTACCATTTTGTAAACTCAAATTCAGGTCAAAACGGCAGGCAGACTATTGTCAGAATATTATCTTTCACATAAGATTTAAGCAACCGGTTCAGGCGCTGTGGAGAGCAGGCGGGAATCGTAATCCCTGGTGCGCTTATAACCTGGAGCAAGCACCTATTAAGGAGGCGGAATGAGCAAAGCCCGATTACTCATAGTGGAAGATGATGTAGATATTGCAAATATGCTCCGGCTTTTCTTCAAAAGCCAGGGGTATGATGTGGATGTGGCGATGCGCGGCAGTGAGGCGTTAGAAAAAACGCGTCAGGGCCTGCCGCATTTGCTGGTATTGGATATTATGTTGCCTGATATTGACGGTTATGAGGTGTGCCGTGCTTTACGTACCAACATCCGCACCAGTCACATTCCCATTCTCTTTCTGACCCAAAAAGACGAACGTAGTGATAAACTCAAGGGCCTAGAATTGGGAGCGGATGATTACATTACCAAGCCGTTTGATATCGAGGAACTTAAACTTCGGGTACAAAACGCCCTGGCGCGGGCAGAGCGCGAGAGCCTTACCGACCCGCAGTCGGGCTTGCCGTCTGGACGTCTGATCGAGGATCAACTGCGCAAAGTCATTCGCCAACCTGATTGGGCGTTCATGGATATTCGCATCAACTACTTTGATGCCTTCCGCGATGTTTACGGCTTGATTGCGGCCAACGATGTGGTGCGTTTCACGGCAATGTTGCTGAGCGAAGTGGTAGATGCCGTGGGGACTCCCAATGACTTCATTGGACATGCAGGCGGAGATAACTTTGTCATCTTCACGGCCAGCCAAGTAGCCCCGCGCTTGAAAGAAGCCTTGAAACAACGCTTTGCCGAGGCTGTGCTCAGCCACTATAACTTCATGGATCGCCAACAGGGGTATATCCTGGCGCCAAGTCGGGCAGGCGAGATGGTCAAGACGCCCTTTATGAGCCTGGCTATTGGCGTGGTGACCCCTGCAACGCATTCATTTACCGATATTCGCGAGATCACTGAGGTCGCGGCTGAAGAGCGTCGTCGCGATGCTCTGCTTGCCGCCGGATAGGCGGTGTGGCGGGTCATGTCACTAGCGACTTTGTTTTGGGGCTTACTCTTTGTCATTGTAGGCGCAGTAGCCTGGGGGGCAACGCGTTGGTTGAAGCGGACGTTGCCAGGAACAAAATGTGCTTCAAATCCTGTTGGGGCGGGCGAAAACGAGCATGCCGACAGCCTGAACGAGGCGGTCATCGTGATCCAACCCGGTGGTCGAGTAACTTGGTTGAACGAGCCTGCCCGAACGTTGTTTGATCTCCCTGCGGGTGCTTATCCTAACTTGGAAATGCTAGTGCGCAAAGTGCGCCCGCCAGAACTTTTCCTAAGCCTGTGTGCCCATGGTGGGCAAGATTTGGTAAGCTTGGGGGGACGCACGGTTGAGGTGCGTGTTTTGGCTACCCCTCTGGATGGGCAAGCCTACCGTCTGGTATGGTTGCGAGAAGCCAACCTGGCCGGTGAATTGACGCGCAAATCGGCTCTGCCGGCCCAGACTTTGCAAACATTTTTACAACTCACCCAGGCGATTGCGGCTAGTCTGGACTTAAATGAGACTTTACAAGCCGTTCTGGACAGCCTGGAGCGCTTGCTACCGGCCGATATTTGGGAAATTACTCTGTGGGATGCAGAAGCAGGCGTGCTGTGGCCTTATCGGCGCCTGGCAGGACATCGTTTGGAGCGGGTGCCTCGCGGCTACGCTCTGGATGAGGGCTATTCTGGCTATTTGGCGCGCACCCGGCGTCCTCTTCTTCTCTCACGGGTCGAGGAACGTTCTGACTTGCACCAGGCCATTGATCGGCAGTCTTACCCTCTACGTTCTTATATGGGGGTGCCGCTGATTGTTGGCAAAGAACTAATTGGGACGCTGGAACTAGGTTCTCTCACGCCAGATCATTTTCAGCCCCCGGATCTTGAATTACTGAGGCTAATTTCAGGACAGGCGGCAATTGCCATTCATCATGCCTTGCTTTATCGCCAGGAACAGCGGCGAGCGACAGAGCTGGCCGGGCTGGCGCAGTTTGCTCAGGTGTTTGGGTCGGTGCGCGATCCCCAGGAACTTTTTGAGCGGTTGATCAACAGCATTCTCCCCTTGCTTCCGGTCAACATCTTGGGATTTCTGGTGTTCAATGAAAATACGCGGCGTTTGGAAGCCCAGGCGCCATTTATTGGGCTACCACCTGAATTCTTGGACATGTATCGAGTGCCGGTCGGGGCGAATTCCCCCCTGGAGAGGGCTTTGCTGGAGCAAGATGTTCTGATTACCGAAAATGCTGTGGAGGATTCACGCTGGCACGAATTAGGATTGCACCATTTAGCGGTGGCGGCTGGGTTGCGTGAGACCGTACTGTTGCCGTTGGCTTCGGTGGGTCGGATCTTAGGATATATGCAGGCGTCCAACCGCCTCAACGGAGGAATGTTCACCCAGGATGAAATTCGTTTAATGATGATTATTGCCAATCAAGCGGCACCAATAATTGAAAATGCCACTCTCGTTCAGCAGAGCCGTCAACGAGCGCAACGTGCTGAGGCGTTGCGTCGGATTGCCAGTTTGGCCAGTTCTGCAGCGACGCTGGATGAGATTTTGAAGTATTCCTTGCAAGAACTAGTGCGTCTACTTCGCGCCGATTGCGCTGCTATCTTTTTGCTTAACACCAGCCGCACAGCACTCGAATTACACCGCTTTTCATATTTCGGCGAAGTTGTACAAGATGGAGGGATGATCCCGCGCTTGTTGGTAGATGATCCGCAGTTTCCTTTTACCGTAACGGGCAGTCAAGATGCACTCCACAGCGGTCGCTTATCCTTTGAAACTACCTTAATCCCTTACTATCAACATCTACGCCAGACTTGGGAGATCGAGTCGGTAGTGGTTGTGCCTCTGGTGGTGCGCAATGAAGGGATTGGTGAAATCTGGGTGGGTAGTCGGCGTCCTGAGCAGTTTGATCATGCGGATCTTCAACTGATGTTTACGGCAGCGGGGCAGTTGGCTGGTGTCGTTGAGCAGGCCACTCTGCGGGCTCAAACCGATGAGACCCTACGCCAGCGGCTGGAGCAGTTGACTGCTCTCAATCGCATTACACGCGAACTGAGTACATCACTCGACCTTGAGCACTTGATGGAAATTGTTTATGAGGAAGCCTTGCGCATCACGCGCGCTGACTGTGGTAGTCTGATGCTGTTTGATTTACAGCGGGCATCTCAGGGGAACAAATGGCCGTTACGCTTGAACTTGGGTGAACCAATGCCAACGGAACTGGGGGCATTGGAGCGACAGGCACTGCAAACCGGACTGCCAGTTAATGTAAATGGGGAAGAAATCTCCTCAGATACGGTTGCTCTTCTCCATGAGGGAATAACTTCACTGTTGATTGTGCCCATCTTCTATCGCCAATATCCAGCCGGTTTGATCCATTTACATGCCCGCCAGGTTAATCATTTTGGATCCGCCGTCACTGAGGTCGTGCAATCGTTGGCCGCACAGGCCAGCGTAGTTCTCTCAAATGCCTTGCAATATGAAGAACAGGTGCAACGCAGTGAGTTGGTGCGGCGGCAATTGGAAACCTTTGCCGAACTTTATCGAGTCTCGTCGTTTCTCTGGCCCGATCAATCCCTGGAAGATGCATTGGCAGCAATTGCACGGGCGATTACGCAAGCCACGCCTTTCCGTGCGGTGCTGATCAGCGTCTATGATCCTGAGGAAGCGCATTTGGTGCGCAAGATTAGCCGTGGACTTACCCCAGAGCAGTGGGAAGAAGTTCGTCAGCGCACCTTGCCTTGGTCGGCGTTGGAGGCAGTGCTCCGTCCTGAGTTTCGTTTAGATACACTTTACTACATCCCGGCAGATCGAACCCCAGTCTTGCCCGACTCTATTCACTGGGTCAATGTTATGCGCCCTGAGGATGGGTTACCCGTAGTGGAAGATATGTGGCACCCGGATGATTTGCTTTTGGCGCCGCTCTATGATGACACAGGCCAGCCGTTGGGCTTAATCAGTGTGGATGATCCCAGCGATGGTCGCCGTCCGGATCGAGCGGCTTTAGATGCCTTAAGCCTTTTCGCCGCCCAGGCCGCACTGGTCATTGCTCGTCATCGCCATCTTCAAGATTTGCAACAACGCCTGGCTCATTATGAGGAACTGCAAATTGAAGAAACGCGTCGGCGCGAGAGCCTGCGCTGGCAGCGCGTGCGCGAGGGCTTTGCGGTTGTGGAAGAGGCTTCTCGTCAGAGCAGTGTTGAGGGCGTATTGCGTAGTGTTGCCTGCCAGTGGTTGGAGCGATTAGAGGGAATGGCGGCCTTAATTGCCGAACAGCGCCCTTCTGGCCCTCACTTATGGGAGGTTATTGGTACTCAACCACCAAATTTGAATCCGCAAGCCCTGTTGGGCCAGCGCAATCCTCTCCTTCAGGCTTTGAACGAAGGAACGCCATTAATGGTAACAGATGTTCACGAGGAACCGGCGTGGCAAAATAGTCCACTATTGCAGGGGTGGGGGGCACAAGCTTTTCTAACCCTGGTATTTGAGCCTAGCGCGGGGCGCCGAATAGGGGTGTTGGTGTTGATAGATCATCCATTGCCACCCTTCGAGGGAGAGGATATTGGCTTTTACACCCAATTCTCGCGCCAGATTAGCATTACGTTGCAAAATCTTGAACTATTGGAAGGAGCGCGTCGTCGTCTGCATGAGGTTAACTTGCTCTTGGATTACAGCCGAAAATTGGGGAGTCTAAGCGAAGCCGATTTACTGCAGGCACTATGTACAACTGTATTGGAGGTCATTCCAGAAGCCGAGGCGGCTTGGGTGGCTCTATGGGAGCCGCGGAATGAGGTGTTAATCCCTCGCGCAGCGTGTGGTTATGCTGATGAGACCGCCTTAAGGCAGATTCGCTTTGCGGTTGAATATCAAAATGATACCATCCTGGCCCAAGCCTTTCAGCAGGGGCAAGTGGTGTGTATTGATGAGGTTAACTTTGTCCGAGATTATGCCTTGAGCGGGGAGGATTTGTTGCTCTATCGGCATGCCAACCAGGGAAAACTACCATTATCCACGCTGGTGTTACCTTTAGGTAGCGGAGAGCGAGTGTTAGGGGTGCTGGTTGTTGAGAATTTCAGCCAAAATGCGGTTTTTACCCCGGAGCATCAGACGTTAGCTCATTCCCTGGCACAGCAAACGCTTCTGGCTTTGGAAAATGCCCGTCTGTTCCAGGCGGCGGGGCGGCGTTTAGAGCAACTTCAGGCGCTCACTCAGGCTTCGGCACGTCTCTCGGCCAGTCTCACTGAAGAAGAGGCAACCTCGGCTCTGATGAACGCATTGGGAGACGTGATCACATATGATACTGCTGCTCTCTGGCTACGCGAGGGTGATGTTTTGCGCTTGATCGCGGCACAGGGTTTTGCTGATCATGAGCAACGCGTGGGTTTGGAAGTGCGTCTGGAAGATAGCCGTCTATTCCAGGCGATGCGCGAGCAGGGGCAGCCAATTTTAGTGGCAGATATTCGTCGAGACGAACGCTTTCCGAGCCTTCTGGAGCCGGAGCGTTTATGTTGGTTGGGATTGCCTCTTCTGGTTCAGGCCGACTTTATCGGTGTATTGGCTTTGGAGAAGGCTGAAGCGGGTTATTACTCCTCTGAAGATGTGCAGGTGGGGGCAACCTTTGCCAGCCAAGCGGCGTTGGCGTTGGCGAAGGCGCGCCTGCTAGAAGATAGCTGGCGGCGCGCCGTGGAACTAGACCAACGTTCAGAACGTTTGGCACTGCTGTATAACCTATCAAATGAATTAGGGGCTTCCTTGGATTCGGCGCACATCCTGAGCCTAACCATGCAACGCTTACGAGATGCGTTGGGCGCCGACATGGCGGCGGTGCTGATTTGGGAGGAGGGAAAAGTCTCTTTGGCTATACTTACCCCGCCGGGGGAAGCAACATTACCTCAACCCTTACCCGACCTCGCGCTCTTTGAACGCTTGCAGGAAACGCGCGGGATTTATATTGTGGGGGACATTCACGGCGAGATGGAGATGATTGAGTTGGTTCGCGCATGGCCGACACTGGCAACAATGCGCTCTCTCATCATGGTGCCCCTGGCGAGTGTTCAGGTGATGCAGGGGTGGGTCGTGTTGACTTATGCTCAGGAGCATCGCTTTGCCTCGCCAGAATTGGAACTGGCGCGAACGATCTGTAATCAAGCCGCGGTAGCTTTGCAAAACGCCCGCTTGTTTGCCGAAACCCGTGCCCTCAAAGAGGATCTAGAGCAACGAGTCGCCTTGCGTACGGCCGAACTGCAACAGGCGAACCTGGAGACGCAAACTCTCTTGCGTGTGATCACAGAACTCTCGGCCAGCCTGGATATCCATCAGGTGTTGACCCGGGCCCTAGAGGTGCTCAATCAGGCCCTCGATGTGGAGGTCAGCCTGGTGCAGTTGATGCAAGGTGAGAGTTTCCTGCGTATGGTGCCTGATTTGGACCTGGAGCCGAAAGCCCTAATTGAGGCCGTCAAACCGCTACACCAGCGTGTGGTGAACCAACGCTTGCCTCTGTATTGGGATAATCTTGGCGCAAGCGAGGATGGGGAGACCAACGTTTTACGCGCTATTGGCGTGCAGGCCGTTTTGAGCGTGCCTCTGATTTTGGGTGAAGAGGTGCTTGGTTCACTGTTCCTAATTCACCGTCAACCAGGATACTTTCGGGAAATGCACCTCCATTTAGCCCAGGCCATTGCGCGCCAGATGAGCATCACCCTGAGCAATGCTGAACTCTTTGGGCTGATCCGCGATCAGGCAGAGAGTTTGGGGCAGATGGTGCGCGAACAGCAGATTGAAGCCAGTCGCTCGCGGGCAATTCTCGAAGCTGTGGCTGATGGGGTCATGGTGACTGGTGCTGATCTGCGTATTACGCTGTTTAACGCTTCGGCG
Source organism: Thermanaerothrix sp. (assembly GCF_056331585.1). Taxonomy (NCBI): domain Bacteria; kingdom Bacillati; phylum Chloroflexota; class Anaerolineae; order Anaerolineales; family Anaerolineaceae; genus Thermanaerothrix; species Thermanaerothrix sp. The sequence continues at coordinate 55,708 of NZ_JBWGPQ010000008.1, read as the reverse complement.
GAGCGTATATTGGGCTTGCAGGCAAACCTGGTGCTCAATCAGTCCCTAGAGCGTTTTAGCGGTCTTTTTGGTGAAGCTGGCCATGCCTGGGTGCAGACGATTCAACGTTGGTCGGAGCAGGCCGAGGCGGCGGATGCCAGCGAAACGTTTGCCGGTCAAATGGTGCTGGAAGACCAGCGGGTGGTGGCCATACACGTTGCCCCGGTCTTCTGGCGTGATCACTTCCTGGGCACGGTTTCGATTTTCCGTGATGTGACGTATCAGGTACAGGTGGATCGTCTAAAGTCAGAATTCCTGGCTAATGTTAGTCACGAATTGCGTACTCCTCTCACTGCGATTAAAGGCTATGTGGATGTCATGCTGATGGGGGCGGCGGGCACCATTACCGAATCTCAACAACGATTCCTGCGCATCGTCAAAGAGAATGCAGAGCGCCTGATTCGAGTGGTGAATGACCTGCTGGATGTTTCGCGCATTGAGGCTGGGCGCGTGGAACTCAATCGGGCGGCTTTTGACTTGGCCAAAGTGGTGAGAGAGGGTTTGCAGGCGATGCAGGCGCGCGCTCGGGAAGAATCCCGTAACCTGATTTTTGAACTCGATCTGGCGCCCACTTTACCGCCAGTTTATGGCGACCGGGAACGGGTGCGCCAAATTGTGGAAAGCCTGCTGTCCAACAGTTATCATTACACCCCGGATCAGGGGCGCATCATGCTCAGAGTTTACCCCATAAGCGAACACGAGGTGCAAGTGGATGTGCGAGATACCGGGATTGGCATCCCTATTGAAGATCAACCGCGCATTTTTGAGCGTTTCTACCGCGGTAATAACCCCTTGGTGATGGCGAAAGCCGGCACCGGGTTAGGGTTAGCTCTGGCGAAAATCCTGGTCGAGATGCAGGGTGGACGAATCTGGTTCACCAGCAGTGGTATTCCGGGAGAGGGGAGCACCTTCTCATTTACTTTACCGATTGCGGAGCGTTGAGGGAATCCAATGACCCACATCCTAGTGGCTGAAGACGAACGTGATATCCGGGAACTCATTGCATTTACCCTGCGCTTTGCCGGGTATGAGGTTACAACCGTGAGCAACGGCGAAGAAGCCGTGCAGGTGGCGGCGCAGCTTCACCCGTCTTTAATTCTTATGGATGTGCGCATGCCGCGCATGGACGGCTATCAGGCCTGCCAGGCCCTCAAGGCCGACCCGGTGCTGAAAGACATCCCTGTAGTTTTTCTCTCGGCCAAAGGTCAAGAATCTGAGATTCAAGCCGGGCTGGCTGCCGGGGCAACCGATTATCTGCTTAAGCCATTCGCTCCGGATGAACTGACCCGGCGCGTGCGCGAATTGTTGGAGAGACATCCACCAACGATGGGAACATGAGCGCGATCCTGCTGGAAGACGCCATTGTGCATTATGAAGTCCTGGGGCGAGGCCGCCCGGTCATCTTTCTGCATGGCTGGGTAGGTTCGTGGCGTTATTGGATTCCGATGATGCAGGCGGTTTCATTGAATTATCGCGCCTATGCGCTGGATTTATGGGGTTTTGGGGACACGGCCAAGAACCGGCGCTATCGGTTGGATGATCAGGTTGAACTCCTGGTCGCTTTTATGGAGAAAATCGGGATTCTCAAAATTGCACTCATTGGGCATGGACTAGGGGCTTTGGTTGGAATGCGCTTTGCGGCGCGCTATCCCGAGGCAGTGGATCGTCTAATGGCGGCTAGCCTGCCATTGGGCCGGGATCAGGTCAGTCATCGGCTGCGGAACACCAGCCCGGATGATTTGGCGCACTGGTTGCTCAGCGGCTCTCCTCTCACTGAGCCCGTGTTGACGGATGCGATTAAGACCGATCCCCAAGCCGTGCTCACCTCATTGGATGATTTAAGGGAGTTAAATCTGGTGAGCCTCTGGCAAGAGTTCCGTTTGCCTTGCTTGCTGGTCTATGGATTGGATGATCCTTTGATCGAGCCAGCTTCAAATGAGCAGATTAATTTAATGCCCGAGAACATGCACCTGGTCTACTTTGAGAATGCGGGGCATTTTCCGATGTTGGATGATAGTAGCAAATTTAACCGCTTGACCAATGATTTTTTGGCCCTTCCGTCCGGGGAGAGTCCGCGCCAATTACAACTCAAAGAGGAATGGAAGCGGCGGGTGCGCTGAAGGAACACCTTGGCAACGCCGTGATATTTTGGGGCGAATTGAGCCTGCTTTGAACCTGGGGTACCGCAATGACCATAACGGCACTACGTCACCGAGATCGCGTGCAGCGGGTTTTTTATTGCACGTTTCGGGCTTTACGCCATCGGAATTATCGCCTCTGGTTTACAGGGCAGTCCATCTCGTTGATCGGCACCTGGATGCAATCAGTTGCCCAGCAGGTGTTGGTCTATCGTCTGACTGGCTCAGCGGCGGCGCTAGGCATGGTTAGTTTTGTGGCCTTGATTCCATTGGTGCCGTTTTCGCTCTGGGGAGGGGCGGTTGCGGATCGTTTGTCCAAGCGCCAAGTGGTGTTGATAGCACAATTCGTGATGATGGTGCAGGCGTTCATCCTAGCCGGACTAACCTGGAGCGGTTGGATTCGTATCGGGCATGTGTATGTGTTGGCTTTTATCCTGGGAGCCGCTAACGCCGTGGATATGCCAGCGCGCCAAGCGATGACTGTGGAGTTGGTGGAAGGCAAAGAGGATCTTACCAATGCCATTGGCCTAAACTCAGCCATGTTCAACCTGGCCCGCACCGTGGGTCCGGCGTTGGCGGGTGGCCTGGTGGCGACAACGGGTGAGGCAACCGCGTTTTTGATTAATGGATTGACGTTTATAGCGGTTATCGCCAGTTTGTTGGCTATGCGGGATTTGCCCATCCCAGAAGCAGATCCTTCGGGCGCGCAAGATGGGAAGTACCTATGGCAGGGTCTGCGCTTCGCCTTAGGGCAGGAAGTCCCCCGTTTACTCATCGCCATCGTGGCTTTAAGCGCTTTACTTTCCATGCCTTATACTACCTTGATGCCAGTTTTTGCCCAGCGAATATTGTTGGAAAGCGCTCGTCCAATCATAGCAGCCATGTGTGAAGGGCCTCTGGGTGCCTTTTCGTGCCGTGCGCCTGAGGCATTGCCGCTGGGGTTGCTGTTGACAGCTGTGGGGGTGGGGCGGTGCTGGCGGCACTGACAGTTTCGTCGTTCCCGGGGCGTACTCGCCGGGGAATGTGGCTAACCTTAGGTAGCCTTGGTTTCCCAAGTGCGCTGATTGCTTTCTCCTTTTCACGAACGTTTATACTCTCATTGGGTTTGATGTTTTTAGTCGGGTGGTTCTTCGTCCTCCAAAATGCATTGGCGAATACCCTACTTCAATTGCATACCCCAGATGCCTTTCGCGGGCGGGTAATGGCCGTCTATTCGATGACCGTTCAAGGGATGATGCGTTTGGGCGGCTTACAGGCTGGACTGATGGCAGACCGTGTCGGCGCTCCTGCCGCGATTGGGATAGGCGCGTTAGTTTCACTGCTGTTTAGTGGGCTGGTGGCCCTATACCGTCCAACCCTACGGCAACTGAGGTAATCTTACGCCATGCCCATGATATTTCGTGCCAAAACATAGGTTTGGAGGTGGGCCTCAACCGTGAGCTCAATCGGTTGCGCATAACCCCCGGCCATGACCAAGACCACCGGGATGTGGTGTGCCGAACAGGCATCTAGCACCATGCGGTCGCGTCGGGCTAACCCTTCCAGCGTTAAGTCCAAACGTCCTAAGCGATCCGCAGCAAGAGGATCTGCGCCGGCGAGGTAAAGTACGATTTGAGGGCGAAAGCTCAGCACGGCTTTTAAGCCCTCGTCCAGTGCAGCCAAGTAGGTAGCATCATCGCAATGGTCAGGTAAACCGATATCGAGGGTAGAAGGCACCTTGCGAAAAGGGTAGTTCTTTTCTCCGTGCAGGCTGAGGGTGAATATTTGTGAGTATGGCCCCAGGATGGCAGCAGTGCCGTTGCCTTGGTGCACATCCAGGTCTACCACCGCAATCCGGTGCACCCACCCGTGCTCGAGCAAGGCCATCGCTGTAACCGCCACATCGTTAAACACGCAAAATCCCATTCCCTGGTCGGCCAGGGCGTGGTGAGTTCCGCCGGCCAGGTTTCCGCTAATACCATCGCGCAAGGCGTGTTGAGCCGCTTGCCAGGTGCCTCCGACACTCAATAATGAGCGCCAAGCAAGTTCGGGGCTCCAGGGCAATCCAATTTGGCGTTCAATTTGGGGTGAGAGAGTGCCTTCTAAGACCGCCTGGATATAGGAGGGGGTGTGGGCCAAAGCCAGCAGGTCCAGCGGAATCGGTTCCGCCGGATGGAACCTTGTGGGGGGGATAATGCCTTGCTGAAGCAGGGCCTCGCGCAGCAGGCGGTATTTTTCCGCCGGGAAGCGATGCCCTGAGGGAAGGGGAAACTCGTAATGGTCCGAGTATAAGACGTGCATGATTAACCCTTGGCAGCCATGACTGAAGGGATTATAGTTACTTGAACAGCGAACGTCTATCCCTAGTTATGGAGGTGTCAAACCTATGGAGAAGCGTTTTGGGGCTTTGCGTGTGATTGGAATTATCTTTAAGGTTTTGGGGGTGATTGTTTTTCTGATAGCCCTGATTGCGGCGGTGGCGGCTTTGGTTGGCGGGGCGGCCCGCATGCTTGGTCCGGGCGATTGGCGTTTCATGATGCGTGGCTTGGGGGTGTTGAGCAGCCTGTGGATCCTGCTTTGGGGCGCGATCAGTGCGGTGTTTCTCTATGGCATTGGAGAAGTGCTGGATCTATTGATCGCGGTGGAAGAAAACACCCGCGCCACCCGCCTCTTGCTTGAACGTGAGCGCGGAAACACCCCTTAGAATGGTCTCAGTAGATGTTCCGAAACTGAATGAACCAAAGGCGTGTGATATTAGCGCACGCCTTTGGCGTTTAAAAATTGTCCATACCGCTTATCACTATCGTAGATATGGTTTCGCAGCCAATCTTTGAGAAAATTCATGACTGTAATGGAGAGGGCGATTTGGCCACTGCGGTACTCTTCCCGTAACTCCAGTACCTGCTGGGTCAATTCTTCATGTTGCTGATGGTGGATGGCGTAATCAGGATAGCCGTAGCGCACCATTAGTGCTTCTTCAGAGGCAAAATGGCTGCGGGTATACTCTACCAATTCATCAAAGATGTCGTTTAGAACGGCACGACCTTGGCCGGCGCTCATTGCCTCATAGAGTTTCTGGGCAATGGCGAACAGGCGTTTGTGCTGTTCGTCATACTGTGCTACCCCAATACTGTAGATGGAGTTCCACTCAAACATTATTTTGCTCTCCCTGATTCTTCTATCTTCAAATAAATTATCGCCAAAATCTGTTCGCATTCCATAAAGTAGAGGTTAATTTAACTTATTCGCCCTCCTGCCACCAAGCAGCACCCAGGACACCTGGACCAGCGTGGGCTCCAATCACGGGTGTCAATTCCGTTAAGTAATGCTCATAGGGTTGGAGGAGTTCAACAAGGCGTTGATAAAGCATCTCGCCCTCTTCCAAGGCATCGGCGTGAAAACAGATAAGAGCCACAGTTTTTCCGCCCAAATGTTTTTGCATCCAGTCAACCATACGCTCAATGGCTCTGCGGCGGGTGCGTTCAACGCTTTCCATGCGGATATGCCCCTGATAGAGGGAGAGCACCGGATACAGGCGAAGCGCCGATTCTAAAAGAGGGGTAATCACACTAACCCGACCACTGTGAGCGATGAAGTTGAGAGTATCCAGGACGCCAATGATGCCAATGCGGGGGATCAGGGCGGGCAAGGTATCAATGATCTGCTCGGCACTGGCACCGCTGGCGGCGATCCTGGCTGCGGCAAGTGCCAGCAACCCTTGCGCTGGTCCGGCCAGGCGTGTGTCCACCACGCGAGCCTGCAAACCTTCTTCGGCTGCCATTTGGGCAGCCAGGCTGGCACTGAAGAAACATTGGGTGAGCTCTGCCGGGGGAGTTAGAATCAGAGCCGTTTGGTCTGAGCCAACCGCCTGGCGGATAGCTTGCAGATATTCTCCGGGTGCGGGGGCAGAAGTCTTCGGCAGTAGACCGTCGCTGCGTAAACGCTGGTAATAATCGCGGGTATCCACATCGAGCCCATCGCGGGCAACCCCCTGGGGCAAGATAAGCGCCATAGGCAATATATGGATGCCTTCGCGTTGGCAAAGGTCGGGGGGCAACGACGCCACGCTGTCGGTGAGCACCACTGTGGTGGCTTTGGGTAGGGGAGTGATGCGGGGATGGAGTAGTTCATAGAGCAAGCGACGCGCATTGCGGGTCTGACGCCAATGTGCGAAGATTTCGGGTAGGGAACATACGGCGGTGGTGAAAGCGAGGATTATCGGCGTGGCGATGATCCAGGGATCATAGCCATCCCAGTAAATGAGCAACATGAGCACCGGAAACCCCAGTAAGGTGGCTAGGATGCCACTACCACCGCTGCCCAGGTAAATCATCCCATAAAGCGGAAGAGCCATCAGCGTTTGCTTGGGGGTGAGGGCGAGCAACACACCTAAAGTGGTGGCCAGCCCGCGGCCGCCGCGGAAGCGGAAGTAGAGAGGGAAACGATGGCCCAACACAGCAGCAACACCGGCAAATACCGTGCAAACCTCGGGTGCAAGCGAAGCGCGTGCCACCAGGATAGCAAGGCTTCCCTTGGCAATATCCACAATCGCCACGAAGGCCGCCGGTTTAATCCCTAAGTGACGGGCAACATTGGCGGTACCGGCGTTGGCGTCACCTAAGGTGCGGATATCCCGCCCGCTCCACCAGCGGCTGACCAAAATAGCCCCCGATAGTGAGCCGATTAGGTAGCCTGTAAGTACCACCCACACACATGTCATTGTCCCTCTCCCTCACCCAAGGACTTATTGGCCATGGGCTTCAACCGCACGACAATTTTGCTTTGGGGGTGGCACCAGCAATCATCCCCTTCGTGCTCCTCTAAATTATTATAGCTGTTGTGTCGCAGATGGGTTCGAGCAGATTCAAGGTTGGGAACTTCAAACGTGAGTTCGATTTCGGTATGAGATGGGGCTGAAGCATCTTGCAGAATTAAGTCCAGACCTTCTCCAAGCGAAAATACGACCTGTTGGTCTGAGGAGGTGGGGACCAACGGCAATCCCAATCCCTCGGTAAAGAGGGTACGATATATGGACAGGTTTTCCACCTGCAGGCGAATGCTCCGCAACCACCCGCGGGTGGAGGGGGATGAAGTGCTAAATAACCGGCGTAGCCAGCGATAACCCAGGAAACCGGGCGTCATGGGGTTGAAATCACCTCCGGAACGTGGGGTTGAGCGTTTAGGATATCCGTAGTTTCTGGCGTATGGCCTTCGATATAGGTGTGCTGCCAAACACGATCAGCCATTTCCTGGTACGTTCGCGCGTAATTCATTAAACCCTCTGCATAGGAGGGGTCAAGTAGAGCAGCACGGGCATTCTCATCACTGGGTTCGGGCTCGTGTTCTTTGATGAGCCGACGCAGGACATCATGATGATCACGAATCAGGCACGGGGCGAGAAGGTTCTGATGCTGGTAACTCGCCTGCCATCTTCGTATGCCGGTAAAAAACGGTTCGCGGTACACATCATTAAGATTGTCGCCCCGCGCGTAAACGTCCTTGATGTTGACCACGGCATACGGCACAAACACGCATGGACTGACGTTGCCATTCCAATCCACGTAAAAGTACCCGCCTTTGCCGTAGCCTCCCGCGGAGATGCACCCTCCGACTAGCGTGCCATGGTTCCAGAAATCGGCCAAGAGGATGCGCTTTTCGCGGATGAGACGCCAGGATTGTTGCCACATCCACAACCGTTGCTGAGGGGTGGGCATCAAATCCAGGGTGAAAGAACGCCCAATTGGCATGTACTGGAAAATCCAGCCGTAGAGGGCGTGTCGCTCAAAGAAGATGTAATCAATGAATTCTTCTGAGAGGATGATCTCGGCATTGTGCCGCGTTGCTGTGAGCGAAACCCCAAATGGGACGCCAGCCTGATAGAGGCGGTCCATAGCCGCCATGACGTTGTCGAAGACCCCGTGACCACGGCGTTGATCGGTCTGCTCACGCCAGCCTTCGAGCGAAATGGCCGGGGTGAGGTTACCCAATTCACTTAGGCGTTGGGCGACCTTGTCGGTGATCAACGTGCCGTTGGTGTACATCAAAAAGAAGGTTTTAGGGTGAGCAGCGGCTAGATCCAGGATGGTCTTACCTTGGGAACGATATGCCAAAGGCTCGCCGCCGCTGATGACAATAAACTGTGCTCCCCACAGTGTTTCGGCTTCGGTGACCAGGCGGTCTACGATTTCCCACTCCAATTTTTGGGAATTGGCGCCAGAATCGGCATAACATCCCACACAACGTAGGTTGCACCCCTTGAAGGGGCTGATGGTGAGGAAAGAGGGTTGATCATAACCATATTGTGCGCGGAAGGTTTTTGCGGCTTCGTGACGACGTTGTTTTTCCAGAAACAGATCCCGGATCAGCGTGTTGAACAGCCCTTGCAGCCAGGCCTTGGAAAGGTGGTACTCGGTGAGTGCACGCTCTGCAACCCGTAATAGGGCCAGAGCAAAGGCTTCTTGATCGGCGATCAGGCTGGGCAAGTCATTCCCGGCTAGCCGCTGGGCGTTGAATTGTTCATGAATTTGGCTCTCGATAGTACGCACAATCCAATGACGAGTGGTTTGGCTACGTGCCAGTAAGGGAGCTAATTCCACCACTCGATTGGTTAGCAGACTAAGGTGGCGCAAAGGCGTGAAGGAAGTTGTGGTTGAGGTTTTTGTCGTCATGAATCACCTCCGTTGATGGTCAAGATGCTAAATATAAAATACCCCCATCTGTGGATGGGGGATTGGATCAAAAGTGTTATTTGGGTGTTAAGCGCAGGCCAAATTAAGGTTGATATACTATGAAGTTATCAAAGAGGATCTCAACCCCCGGCTCGGCATACGTGCTTGCTATCAGGCCGACATCACCTTCTTGTAATGTCTCATCATTAACGGTGCGCAGCAAGGTGCCGTTAGCGTGTAGGCTTAGGGTATTGCCCACGCAATCGGCTCGAATATGGTTGGTGGTTGTTCCCTGCCGAATAGCAGTGTGGGATTCTAAGTTTTCAGCCCCGATGATCTGTGTTTCACCGTTAACTTTCTTACCGATGCCAAAATAACCATCGCTACTTATAAGGAAGAAGTAGAAGTTCTGAATATCCACATATCGGCAAAGGACCCCAAAGTCGTTGTCATCCGGACCGGCAACCTTGGTAGCATCCACTTCAATTCGCACATCTTTGAAATTCAGATTGGGATTCGCCCATACTTCCAGGTTAGGGGTATCCACGCGAATGCGGTAAGCACCATCCCCAGTGTAATCGGTCACACCATCGCTATCTTGGCGACGATCCCATCCGCTATCCGGGTCGGAGAAATCATCTTGGAACAGGATCTCAACCTGCGGCGTAGCCGTAGGCAAAGTTTGACCTTGGAATCCGCAGGCCAGTGCAGGCATTGTAAGGATAACCAATCCCAGAAAAAGAACCCAAAAAGCATTGCGCTTGCGCATGATGGGCACCTCCTTTGGTAGCAAAATCTGACTTATTTTAGCGTGTTTGACAATATTTTTGAAGAGATTGAAGGTTGGGGGATTGACAATTTGCGGCTGATGTTTATAATAATTATAAAATTATAATGATTATAATTTAGGAGTGAATACAAAATAAAATGGAGACAACATTTCTTCTCGATTCCCTACGTAAAGCAGGCCTGCGAATTACCCCGCAGCGCCAGGCAATTTGTGAACTTCTGGCGACCAGCCATGACCATCCGACCGCGACCATGATCTATGAGACCCTTAAGCCACGCTTTCCCTCCTTGAGCCTGGCAACAGTCTATAACACCCTAGAAGTCTTGGTGCGGCTAGGTGCAGTCAATGTCTTAGGAAATGCTGGGGATGGCATGGCGCATTATGACGCCGACACCGATCCGCACATTAACCTGGCGTGTGTCTCCTGCCACAAGATTGTGGATTTCCCAAGCCAATATGTGCAGTTTTTAGACGAAGAGATCAGCGCCGCTTCGGGCTATCGGTTGCTGGGAGCGCGCGTGTTGTACTACGGGCTTTGCCCTGAATGTCAGCAAAAGACATCCATCACACGGAGGGAAACCGATTATGATCACCGCCGAGACAACGCCTGAACAACGTTTTTCCAATGTACCCCCTTCGGGCTTGCGTTGCACCGATGTTTTTGCCGATACTTTGAGAGGATATGCCGGAGTTAAAGCCGTCCATTATGACTACAATCAGGGGCGCTTGCGTCTGATTTATGACCCCGAGGTGATCTCGCCCGAACGTGCCCTCAGCCTGGTCAATGAAGCTGGCCGGTTAGCGGCGGGGCGTGCTTATCAATGTGCTGCCCGCCGCGAAAACAGCGAAGCGGCATGTGCGTTATGTGCTTTGCAGTTGGGTCAAGGGCTGGGGTTAGATCCAGAACGGGTGGTATTTCGCAACGGTATCCTAGAGGTGACATGGGCTGAGGCGGTTCGGCCTGCGGCGGAGGTAGAGGAACTTTCGGCCCATTTACCCGGGCGGGAGATCACCCCCTCTCGCCTGGATGAGCGGCATATACAGGTCATATTTACAATTCTCACGGCATTTTTTACCTTAACGGCGTTGTTGCTCCAACGTTGGGATGCACCTGCACCAATTGTCAATGGGTTATTTGCTCTGGCATATCTCACCGGGGGCTGGTTTGGGCTGTTGGCGAGTTTGGAAGCTCTGCGGGAAAAAACCCTCAATGTGGATTTGCTCATGATCCTGGCGGCGTTGGGGGCGGCATTTATCGGTTCACCCGCGGAGGGGGCTGCGCTTCTCTTCCTGTTCTCGCTTTCTAATACCCTTCAGGCCTATGCCATGGATCGCAGCCGCAAGGCCATTGAGAAATTGTTGGACTTGCGTCCCCAAGTAGCCACCGTGAGGCGGGGTTCACGTTTAGTCACGCTACCGGTGGAAAAATTGGTACCCGGGGATATCATCGTGGTGCGTCCCGGTGAGCGCTTCCCGATTGACGGCGAGGTCATCAGCGGTGCGTCAGAAGTTAATCAGGCGACCATCACTGGTGAATCCATGCCAGTGAGCAAGCAGGTAGGAGATTCGGTTTTTGCCGGCACTGTCAACGGCAACGGTAGTCTGGAAGTGCGGGTAACACGCTTGGCACACGATACCACCTTGGCGCGCATTGTCCAGATGGTCGAAGAGGCGCAGGCCAATAAGGCTAAGACTCAACGGGTGCTGGATACTTTTGAGCAGTATTATGCCTTTTTCGTGCTTGGAGCTGCGGTTCTGTTAATTGTGATCCCTTATTTTGTCCTGGGGCAACCCTTTTATCCTACGTTCTACCGGGCCATGACCTGGTTGGTGGTTGCTTCGCCTTGTGCCTTGGTGATCTCGACCCCTGCCAGTATCCTTTCGGCCATTGCGAACGGCGCGCGCAACGGGGTGCTTTTCAAAGGGGGTGTGCATTTGGAGCGAGCGGCCAGACTCAAAGTGGTGGCCTTTGATAAAACCGGTACACTGACCCATGGGGTGCCTCAGTTAACAGGTGTTTATCCTTTGGAGAACCTGGATGAAAATACCCTCTTACAACAGGTGGCCGCTGTAGAAGCCCGTTCAGAGCATCCCCTTGGGGCTGCCATTGTGCGCGCGGCTCAGGAACGCGGTTTGTCCTTGCCCACGGCACTGAACTTCCGTGCTTTTCCGGGGCGTGGTGTCGAAGCCCAGGTTGAAGAACGCCATTGGCTGGTGGGCAATGTCCGCTTTTTTGCCGAACGTAATCTTCCCATCCCTACGGCACTCCAAGCCCGGATTCAGCAACTCGAGGCTGAGGGGCAGACAGTGATGTTGGCTTACACCAGTAACCTTTCCGGGCCCGAGGCTGGGGTGGGCCGTTTTGTCGGGCTTTTGACCGTAGCCGATGCCCTTCGTCCCGAGGCAGCCTTGATCGTCCAGGCGCTTAAGCGAGTTGGCATTGAGCGTGTGGTCATGCTGACCGGAGATAATGAGCGCGTTGCCGCGCGAATCGCGGCGCGCACTGGTGTGGATGCGTATTATGCCAATCTCTTGCCGCAGGATAAGGTGCGTGTCTTGCGAGAATTACGTGAGACTCATGGCTCGGTGGCGATGGTAGGGGATGGTGTCAATGATGCGCCCTCATTGGCAGCCGCCGATTTGGGGATTGCGATGGGGGGCGCAGGTACTGACGTAGCAATTGAGACGGCTGATGTAATCCTGATGTCAGATGATTTGCGCAAGATCCCCTATGCGTTGGGATTGGCGCGGCGCGCGCAACAGGTGGTGTGGCAAAATCTCTCATTTGCGTTAGCCATGATCGTCGTGTTGGTGGTAAGCACATTTGGTGCTACCCTGCCATTGCCATTAGGGGTTCTGGGCCACGAAGGGAGCACGGTGATTGTGGTCCTAAATGGGTTGCGCCTCTTGGCTTATCGTGGAACGGATACATGGCTATTCCAGCGAAAACCTATCTCGCGGATGTTGCGCCAGTTTTCTTCCTAGGTCTGGCTGGCTAATTCTTCTGGTCGCCTGTTCCGGTCTATCGGGCAGGCGACTGTTTTTAGCCTGACCGACGGTCATGGCCGACATTTGGGTTATACTTAGGCGCGGAATCTTCTGTGGAGAGATCAAGCATGAAAAAGTTGATGGGTTTTTTCCTGTTAGTCTTATTCTTCCTAAGTGCATGCGCGCCGGCAAAACCGGCCGAGGCGGTGACCATTCGGGTTGCTCTTCTTCCCATTTTGGATGGACTGCCCATTGTGGTCGCTCAACAAGAGGGTTTGTTTGAGAAATACAACGTCAAAGTTGAGATTCTTCCGGTCAGTTCGGGGCCTGAGCGGGATCAATTGGTGGCTGCCGGGCAGGCAGATGCAATGATCAATGAGTTAACGTCGGTGATGTTCTTCAATAAGGAAACCCCACAGGTACAGGCGGTACGCTTTGCCCGTACGGCAACAGCAGAGCAAGCTCTTTTCCGTGTTTTGGCGGCTAAGGGGGCTAATATTCAAAAGGCAGCGGATCTGAAGGGCGTTCCGATCGGGGTATCGCAAGCGACAGTCATTGAATATCTGACCCAGCGCCTGTTAGAAGTTCAAGGCTTCCAGCCAGACGAGATTCAGACGATTTCGGTGCCGAAAATTCCCGACCGCATGGCGCTTCTGGCCAGTGGGGAACTGAAAGCTGCCATGTTGCCGGAACCGTTTGCTACCTTGGCGGAGCAGCAGGGTGCAGTTCCGCTCTTTGATGATAGGCTTGCCCCGGAGTATTCCTTCAGTGTGATTTCTGTACGCAAGGCGCTCATTGATCAGCATCCGCAAGCGGTAAGAGGGTTTTTGGCCGCCATTGAAGAAGCGACCCAACACATCAATGCCGATCCCCAGAAATACAGTGGGCTGATGGTCGAACAAAAGATGGTGCCCGCACCCTTGGCCGAGGGTTTTCGCGTGCCCACCTACCCCTTGAAGGGGGTGCCAACCGAAGCGCAATTTATCGATGCGCTGGTATGGGCGAAGGCGAAGGGCTATCTGGATAAAGACCTGACCTATAGCGATTGCGTCAATCCAAAATTGCTGCCCTGAGAGGATGATCGAGGTCGAATCCATCACGTTTGGCTATACTCCCAGTGCGCCTATCTTTGAGGATTTTACCTGGCGCGCCGGGCGCAATGAATCCTGGGTAATCCTGGGACCATCGGGCTGTGGCAAGAGCACCTTGCTTTCCTTGCTAGCCGGTCTGCTGCGCCCCCAGCGGGGTGTGGTTCGCATTGATGACAAAGTACTCATCCGCCCACGTCCGCAGACCGGGTTAATCATCCAAGATTATGGATTACTACCTTGGGCAACGGTGCGCGAAAACGTGCGGTTGGGTTTACGCATTCGTAATTTCTATGGCGCCGATGGTGTTCACGCCCCCCGCGATTACCGCCCAACGTTGGATGTGGAACCCTGGCTGGAACGGTTGGGATTGCTTTCGGTCGCCGAGCACTATCCTGGCCAGATTTCTGGTGGTCAACGCCAGCGCACGGCAATTGCTCGCACCCTGGTCTTGAATCCGGATGTCTTGCTGATGGATGAACCCTTTGCCTCATTGGATGCACCAACGCGCGAAAATCTACAGCGCTTGGTACTGGATCTGTGGCAAGAACGGGGCTTAACCTTGGTTCTGGTCACCCATTCCATCGAAGAGGCGGCGCTGATGGGGCAGAAAATCTTGCTTTTGGGGAGGATGCCTAACCGCTTAGCCCGAGTGATTGAAAATCCCGGGATGCTTCGGTCCGGCTACCGGGATTCATTGGCGTATCATGACCTCTGCCGTCAATTGCGTGCCTTGTTGGAGGAAGTATGAGCCGGCGTCATCTACTTCTGGCCGGGTTAGCGTTGGTGGCGCTTTGGCAAGGGGCGGCGATGTTAGTTCGTCAACCCGTTTTGCCACCCCCGACAGAGGTCGGAGTGGCGTTATGGGAAGAAATTTGGAACGGTTCGCTGGGCGGGCATTTTTTAGCCAGCCTATGGCGGGTGGTAGCCAGTACACTGCTGGCCATTTTTACCGCGGCGCCAGTGGGCTTGATTTTGGGGCAGTCGCGGCGCCTTAATGCTTTTTTTGCGCCGGTTATTTACCTTCTCTACCCCATTCCAAAAGTGGTCTTTGTTCCGGTGGTATTGCTTTTCCTCGGTATTGGGGATCTTTCCAAAATCGTGGTGATCTTTTTAATTTTATTTTTCCAGATTTTGGTGCTGGTGCGCGATCAGGCGGCAGGTTTACGCCCGGAACTCATCCTGAGCGTGCGCAGCCTGGGGGCAGGCCGTCTAGCGCTGTTTCGCTTTGTCTATCTTCCGGCCAGTTTGCCTGCTATCCTAACGGCGTTACGTCAATCCATTGGAACAGCGGTGGCTGTGCTTTATGTTGCCGAGCTCTTTGCGACGCAGAAGGGTCTGGGATATTACATCTACCTCAACGGCAGCGCGCTTTTGAACTACCCCGCTATGTATGCGGGTGTGGTGGCCATGAGCGTGTTGGGGTTAGGGTTGTATTTTTTGGTGGATGGGATGGAGAAACGCTGGTGCCACTGGCAGACGGCCGCTTGATCTGCTTCACGAACGCTAGGAAAACAGGATTTTTTCGAGCACAATTCCAAGTGAAAACAGCAGGCTAAACACCATTACCAGCTGTGCACTCCCGGCCAGAGAATGATTGAGCGCCCGTCCCCGGTTTGACCAGACCCCACGGGTGATCCGAACGGCTAGCGGCAGTGAAGCCAGAGCAAGCAGTGCACCCAGAGGTAGGACCCCGGTTATACTTAAAGCGATGGTAACCAGGTATGCGAGGATCAATAAAACAAGATATTCCCGCCGCGTCCAGGCTTCACCGAAGCGAACGGCTAAGGTATGTTTACCGCTGGCGCGGTCGGTGGGGATATCACGGAGATTGTTAACGACGAGGATGTTGACAATCAAAAGCCCGATGGGAATAGACACCGCTACGGCCCCAGCGCTCACCTGCCGCGCTTGAACGTAGTAAGTGCCTATAACTGCGGCCAAGCCAAAGAAGACGAAGACGGCCACCTCTCCCCATCCGCTGTAACCATAAGGGCGCGGCCCACCGGTATAGGCCAGAGCGGCCAGAATGGACGTTAAACCGATTAATAGTACTGGCCAACCGGCCAGCGCGATCAGGTAAATACCTATCAGACTCGCCAGGCCAAACACGACCATGGTGCCGGCCAAGACATGGCGTGGCTTTAGTAACCCGGCTTGGGTGACGCGCAACGGCCCCAGGCGCTCCGCGGTATCTGCGCCTTTTTGGTAGTCGAAGTAATCATTCGCCAAGTTAGCGCCAATTTGTAGCAATAAAGCACCTGCCAGCGCGGCCAACGCTGCTCCCCAATGAAAGTGTCCTTCCGCCCATGCCAGTGCGGTGGCGGTAATGACCGGCGACGCCGCGGCAGGGAGCGTCCTTGGACGGCTGGCCAGGACCCAAGCGTGCCAGGAAGCGCTTGTGGGTGAAGGGTTCCCTTCCATCGAGACGGGCTGTATTATACCTTGAACATCGAGATGGTTGAAACCTTTTTAATCCTTTGATAAACTCAATGGGCCTCTTGAGGTGGAGCAGGGAAACCTTGCAACTGGAATGAGGGCGTGCGGACGGATTGGGCTTCGCTGAACTCTTTTCGCAAAAGTTCGCCCGGACGATAAACAAAGAGGTATTCCAAAAGAGAATCGCGCACTTTGGGTTCCAAGGTATCAAATGCGCCGCCGCCCTCTAGCCATCCTTGTTCATCGGCACGGCGCAACATCACCGATTTTAAGATGACATCAATACAGGGATGGTATGGGGTGCTAAAGGTCAAGCGGCCGCCCGACAGGGTTGTTTTGGCAGCAAAAGGCGCTTGGACCCAAAAGCCCACTCCGCTCAGGGAAAGATTGTAGATTTTCGCAGGATACTTATGGCCATCATGCTCCAAGCACCCCTGGAGATTTACCGAGAAGCGATAATGGCGGCGTTCGTGCCGGCGGCTGAGCACTTCTCGCACCCCCAGATAAACCACGGCGGCGTTGTAGGCCCCCCAGAACACCACAATCCAGAAGGCTTCGCGACTCAGGCCGGTGATTCCTGAAAACAGGAGGCGAAAACTGCCGAACAAAAGCGCCCCGATCATGGCGCCCAGCAAGGCAAAGTGCAAGCGCAGGGCACTGCGTTCTTTTTCATACACCGAGCGGTCTACCGACTTGGGTGTGACCTGGAATTTGAGCGGTTTGTTGACCAGCAGGACCAGAAGGGACTGAATAAAAACGACCATGCGTAAAAAGGCGTAGATTTCACTCTTGAAGTAACGGAAATAGCCTCGTCCTCCTAACTGATTGGCGACGATATTCAGGATGAAATAGGGCGTCCAGAAGAGCAGAAAGCGCGGCAGTTCAACCCGCATCGGAAGCACGTTAAAGAGCAAGATCACGACCGGCATCATCAGGAAGATGAATTTCTGCACCGATTCAATGTACGCCAAAAAACTGGCCAAATAGGAGAGCCGTTGTTTTAGAGTTAACCCGGGTATCCAAAGCGGGCTCTCTTTGCTGCGGTAAAGTTGCATCGTGCCTTGCGCCCAGCGTAAGCGTTGGAGCAAGTAAGCGGTGATGGTCTGTGGGGCAATGCCAAAAGCCAGGGACTCGTTAACAAACAGGGATTTCCAGCCGCGGCTGTGTAGGCGCACTGAGGTATGGATATCTTCGGTGATTGTTTCGGTGGCGACACCACCCACCTCTTCCAACGCCTTGCGACGGATGACCGAGGGACTGCCACACCAAAAGGCGCTGTTGGTGTAATTTTTACCTGGCTGGATGACGTGGAAGAAGAGTGATTGCTCGTGCCAGGTGGGTTTGCTCTGGTCGTGTTGTACCGAGTCGAGGTT
The DNA here is from genome assembly GCF_056331585.1 of Thermanaerothrix sp. Lineage (NCBI taxonomy): Bacteria > Bacillati > Chloroflexota > Anaerolineae > Anaerolineales > Anaerolineaceae > Thermanaerothrix > Thermanaerothrix sp. The sequence goes on along the minus strand of NZ_JBWGPQ010000008.1, from coordinate 38,206 downwards.
ATAAAATTCCTGCGGCAGTTGGACAAAAGCCAGCCGTTCATCCTCGAAATAGCCCAGCGTGCGTTCTAAGAAGTCTGGCTGCGGTACCATGTCGGCATCCAGCACGACGATGAAATCTCCATCGGTGTGCTTGAGAGCGTGGTTAAGATTGCCGGCTTTGGCATGGCGGTTGTCGGGACGGGTGATATAGCCTACGCCAAATCGCTCTGCCAGTTGACGCACTTCCTCGCGCCGTCCATCATCGAGCAGGTAGGTGCGGTGAGGATAAGTCATCAGACGGCAGCCGGTGAGGGTTGCCTCTAGAATCTCCACGTCTTCGTTGTAAGTAGGGATAAAAACATCCACTTTTAACCCCGGACGCGGTGGGCGGTAAGGAACGGGGGGATCGATGTGGCGGGTCATCCAGGAAAAGAGAAGGTAATTGACCACGCTAAACGCCTCGGCTCCCCACAGTAACCAGGAAAGGAAAGGCACCTCGGGATTGATGGTTTCGATGGCACGCCAGGCAAGGTAGAAAATCATGTAGGCGCCCACGAAAAGGGGAATCCAGAAGTGCCAGTCAACCCGACGCAAAAGACGCCATAAGGATGGAGAGGAGATACGTTTTAGCTCCATATGTGCTTCTATCCCTTATCTGCTTTTTAGTATGAAATGACGTTCCCGTTCTTTAAATAAAAACACTGTTAGATAGGCATAAAATGGATGTAAAATTTATGTTTGAAAAATCTACCCGTGGCTTAAGAGATCATCATATTAGGGGGATGGTATAATCCCAAGCGATGGCCTCGCTTGTTGCTTTAGATCTGGAAACGACCGGCACCGATCCGGCGCGCGACGCCATTATTGAGATTGGCGTCGTGCGGTTTAACGGCCCGCGGGTGGAGGAGACCTGGAGCACTCTGGTCAATCCCGGGCGGCCGATCCCCCCGGCGATCACCCAACTGACCGGGATTAATGACGTGATGGTGCGTGATGCGCCGCCGTTGCATGCGGTTTTGCCGCGCCTGGAACGGTTTGTGGGAGATGCCATCGTTGTGGGGCATAATATTGGGTTTGATCTAGGATTCTTACGGCGGCAGGGAGCCTTGACGCTGGTCGAAGCGGTGGATACCTATGAACTGGCAGCGATTCTCATGCCCTCTGCGAGCCGGTATAACCTGGGATCATTAGGACAGTTGCTCGGCATTCCTCTGCCCAATTCACACCGAGCGCTGGACGACGCGCGCCTGACCCATGCGGTCTATCATCGTTTGTATGAAAAGGCACTCTCTCTTCCTGATGACATTGTGCAGGAATTGGTGCGCTTAAGCGAAACGCTGGACTGGAAAGGATACTGGTTCTTCAGCGAGGTGCTTCAGCAGCGTGCGCGTGAGGGTATCCGAGCGAATGTGATACCTCGTGATGGGCGTGGATGGTTTCAACCGCTTAATGCGGAGTGGTTGGCGCGTCCTTTGGAACCTCGTGAGTCGCCCGTCCCGTTAGATGTTGAGGAAGCGGCGGCTTTATTAGAACCAGGAGGCGTCTTTTCACGCCTTATGCCCGGGTTTGAGCACCGTTCTGAACAGGTTGCCATGCTACGAGCTGTGGCACAGGCGCTTTCGGAAGGGTATCATCTGTTGGTGGAGGCCGGCACCGGTACGGGAAAGTCATTCGCCTACTTGATCCCGGCGGCGTTATGGGCGTGGCAAAACGGGCGCCGCGTGGTGATCTCTACCAATACCATCACCTTGCAGGAACAATTAATCAAAAAGGACATCCCAGATCTGGTGAAGGCCTTAGGATTGGATCTGCGTGCCACAGTGATGAAAGGGCGCGTTAACTACCTGTGTCCGCGCCGTTTGGAGGCGCTGCGTCAGCGGGGACCACAAAGCGTGGATGAGTTGCGCGTTTTGGGCAAAGTCTTAGTCTGGTTGTGGGAAGGGGGGAGCGGAGACCGCAGTGAAATCACACTCCACGGAGCTGCAGAGCGTGAAGTGTGGCAACGCCTTTCGGCTGAGGATGAGGAATGTAAGGCCGAGACTTGCCTCAAACGCACTGGTGGGGCCTGTCCGTTTTACCGCTCCCGGCAAGCTGCACTTAGCTCACATTTAGTGGTGGTCAACCATGCCCTCTTGCTGGCGGATGTTGTGGCCGGCAATCGTGTTATCCCCGAGTATGAGGGGCTGATTGTAGATGAAGCCCATCACCTGGAGGAGGCGACCACCAATGCCCTCAGTTATCGCGTCACTCGCGAAGATTTGGCGCGCATGTTGCGGGAGTTAGGGGGAACCTCGAGCGGGATCTTGGGGCATGTGCTCACCCAGCTGCGTAACGTCCTGCGACCCTCGGATTTCGCCGCGGTGAATCGAGAAGTTCAACACCTTACTGATTTGGCGTTTCAAGTTGAGCAAGATTTGGGGCAATTTTTTACTGCGCTAGACATCTTTCTTGACTATGAACGGGAAGGGCAGCCGTTGGGTATGTATGGGCAACAGGTGCGATTATTGCCCGGCAATCGCCATCAACCAACCTGGGAGGCGGTGGAACTGGCTTGGCAGGCAGTGCACGAACGCTTGGTGGCGCTTGTAGCGCGCGGCGAGCAGTTCGTACAAGCCTTGGGCGATGTATTGGGGCTGGCGCCTGAGGAATTAGATGATGTACTGGGGTCTCTCAATGGGGTATTGCGCCGCCTAAGTGAAGCTGATCACCAAATTACCGCGCTGGTAAGCCAACCCAATCCGGATTTTGTTTACTGGGTTGAAACTAGCGGTGGGGCTAACCGCATTGCGTTGCAGGTCGCACCGGTGCATATCGGGGCGCTGATGGAAAAATACCTGTGGAATGAAAAGCGCAGTATTGTGCTCACCTCGGCCACCCTGACGACCCAGGGAAATTTTGATTATCTGCGCAATCGTTTGAATGCTTTTACCGCCGATGAACTGGCGTTAGATTCGCCCTTTGATTACCAGAACTCAACCTTATTGTACATCGTCAACGATATTCCCGAACCCAATGGGGGCGGAGATTATCAGCGCAAAGTTGAGCAGGTGTTGGTGCAATTGGCGAAGGCAACCGGTGGGCGCATGCTGGTGCTCTTCACGTCGTATGCTCAATTGCGCCGTACCTCTGAAGCGATTACCACTCGTCTACTGGAAGCGGGTATTCAGGTCTATGAGCAGGGAGAGGGGGTGTCATCAAATTTGCTTTTAGAATCATTCCGTGAGAGCGAACGCGCAGTTCTGCTAGGAACGCGCGCGTTTTGGGAGGGCGTGGATATCCCCGGTGAAGCGCTTTCAGTGCTGGTCATTGTGCGTTTGCCTTTTGATGTACCATCCGATCCGATAGTTGCGGCCCGGGCTGAGACATTTGAGGATCCCTTCAATGAGTATCACTTGCCCGAGGCGATTTTGCGCTTTCGGCAGGGGTTTGGTCGCCTGATTCGTACTCAGACCGACCGCGGCGTTGTGGTTATTTTGGATCGGCGTGTCCTCTCTAAGAGTTACGGAAAGGCCTTTTTAGAATCCCTGCCTCAGTGCACAATGCGTGTGGCTTCGATGCAGGAATTACCCGCTGCTGCGGCACGGTGGTTGAATTTGTAGGTGTCAGGTTTTGAGTGGGGCGGGGGATAGGGGGCTCTTTAAGGCTTATCCCGATAAAGGGATGAATTTTGAAAGGAATCTGCGGCTTGTGCCCAAAGTTCTGTGTTATTATAAATCACAGGGGAATGAAGGCTGAAAATCCGGATAGAGATTAACTGAAAAAGGAGAGTTTATGTTTGCCACTACGCTAATGGATCAGATTGCCGCCCACCTTGATTTCTTGGGTTATGAGACCTCGTGGGGTGAGGATCGCGTTTTATTTGCCCGCCATCCGCGCCATTTTAATCTGATCGTGAAGGATTACGCCTTTGGTGTCCTGTTTACCACGTTTTTTAAGGTCAATGATAAGGGGCTATCGCATCGCAATGAGGTTTATCAGGCGGTGAATGCGTATAATCGGTTGGCGCGGGTCTGTCGAGGGTATTTAGATAAAGATTTTGATCTGGTGGTCGAGGCCAGTTTTCCTAACTTTTATGATAAGGGTGTCTTTGGGTCATTCATGGATACATTGAACGAGGATCTGCGGGCGCTGGCCGACGAGGGAATAGGCTTGCGGCAGTTTGTGCTCTAAACGACAAATATCGCAAACCATTTTCGGTTCGGAATAAAAACCCTGGTAATAAAAACTGACCAGTTGAACCCCATCTCAAAGGATGGGGAATACACGATGATATCTCTACAACCCTGGTTGAATGATCATGACGTTTCTTCACCATTTAGGATTTTTTGAAGGGTGAGGGCATTGAATGGGGCAAAGGCTTCAAAATCGTTATTGAAGAAGACGTACACCGTGTCTGCTCCTTGATCCACAGCCTGTTGTATCCAATAGGCGATTTCGTTAAGTTCATCATGCGTGTAGTTATGATAATACCAATGACTGCGGCCATGCAGTCGAAAATAGGCTGACGTAGCCGTAACCCAACCTAAGGGGTGACTCTTGGGTGAATCGGCTTCGCAAAAGGTGACACCGAGTTCGGTGAGCAATGATCTGGTATCCTCGGTGAGCCAACGCGGGTGACGGAATTCCACGGCCACCCGCGAGGGATCCTCGAACGCCAGGAGGGCATTGCGCAGGCGCGAGAGATCGTAGGGAGTGCTAGGCGCTAGTTGCAATAAGATCAGCCCTAGCTTCTCACCGAGTAAGTTAGCCGATGCCCAGAAAGTGTGGATATCCTCTTCAACCTCTACCAGGTATTTCCGATGGGTAATGGTCTTAGGGGCTTTGAGCACGTAACGAAAACCCGGTGGCGCCTGAGTTGCCCATTTCAGGTAGGTTTGATCTTTGAACGTGCGGTAAAACGTAGCGTTGATCTCCACAGTATTGAAATGTTGTGCATAATAGGCAAAACGTTGACTGGCTGGTAGATTTGAAGGATAAAAGCGACCCTGCCAATGAGGGTAAATCCAACCTGACGTGCCGATATAAAAATGAGAGCGAGAAAGTCCAGACTCAATCATCAGCAAGAACAAGCCACCGAACGTGGATGCGGAATGCTTGACGACTTGGTTTATTCTCATTATAATAATGATCGCGCTGCGGGGTAGAGCAGTGGCAGCTCGTCGGGCTCATAACCCGGAGGTCGGTGGTTCGAATCCACCCCCCGCTACCTGTAAAATGAAATCCGCCTTCAGAGGCGGATTTTGCTTTTAACTGGCAGGAAACCCTAACCTGAAAATAGTGTCGAGATTCTTGACGGATTTGTGTTCTAATTCTAATATATAAGCAGTAATATATAACAGTTATGGTATTCAGATTGATCGTGTGAAGGGCGATCAGTAAATGCGTTCCGGCGGCATGCCCGCTGCTGTGAGGGCAAGGATGGATATCCAATCTTTCATTTACATAAAGGGGAGCCTATGAACGGTGATGTTTCAAAAACGGTGGTGGTCGTTGGATCGGGTGCTGCGGGTATGACGGCAGCGCTGGCGGCAAAGGAAGCCGGCCTTGAGCCTATCATTGTTGAAAGCATGGACGCCATCGGTGGGTCCTCAGGGATGTCGGGCGGGGGAATGTGGATTCCCAATAATCCCCTCATGCTTAAGGCTGGGGTGCCCGATTCCTATGAGCAAGCCCGCTTGTATATGGATACCGTGATCGGCGATGTCGGTCCGGCCAGTTCACCCGAGCGCCGCGAGACCTATTTGCGCGAAGGTCCGCGGATGGTGGAATGGCTCTTGCGCTTAGGATTTCGCTTTTTCTATACCCCGGGCTATGCTGATTATTATCCTGAACAGCCTGGGGGGAGTGTCAAAGGACGGTGCATCGAACCTGATTTCTTTGACCTCAACAAGTTGGGTGCTTACAGAAACAAGATCAACGGTGCCCTTCCCCTGGCACTGCATACCTTAGATGCCTCTAAAATCTCACTCTCGTTTCGCCTTTTTTCGGCTTTTCTCCATACCGCCTACGTGATCGGGATTCGCAGCATTGGCAGCCGGCTGATCGGCAAGTCGTTGACCGGCCTCGGTGGTGCCTTGATTGGTCAACTCCTGTACCTCGCGTTGCAGCGCGCCATCCCCATTTGGACTAATAGCCCCATGGTGGAGTTGATCTACGAATCTGGAAAGGTCAAGGGCGTGGTAGTGGAAAAAAAGGGTAAGCGCATTGCTGTTTATGCCAGAGCGGTGATTCTAGCCGCGGGTGGTTTTGCCCATAATAATGAGATGCGGCAGGTCTATCATCCTCACCCGATTACCACAAATTGGACAGTAGCCAGTCCCGGTGATCTGGGGGTAGCTATCCAAGCCGGGATGGCTATCGGCGCCGCTACGGCCTTGATGGATGAAGCCTGGTGGGGGCCGGTGTTTATTGATCACAAGGGCAAAGCACAGTTCATGCTTTGGGAACGCTCAGCACCGTTTGGGTTTATTGTGGACAGTTCCGGTCAACGGTTTATGAATGAGTCCGCCTCATATGTGGATTGTGGGCATTGGCAGTACGAACGCCATAAACAGGTGCCAGCGATCCCTGCGTTTTTAATTATGGATTCGCGGCATCGAAAGTATTATCCCTTTGGGATGATGCTGCCGGGGATCACACCCAAAGAATGGTTCGAATCGGGCATGATGGTTAAGGCGAATTCGCTACCCGAGTTGGCACGGGCTTGTGGAATCGATGCGGAAAACCTCGTAAAAACGGCAGAGCGCTTCAATCGCTTTACCAAGACCGGCAAAGACCTGGATTTTCACCGTGGAGATAGCGCCTACGACCGTGTTTACAGCGATCCAACGGTCAAGCCCAACCCCAACCTTGGGCCAGTAGAGCGGCCGCCATTCTATGCGGTACGAGTGTGGCCCGGAGACCTGGGGACTAAGGGTGGTTTGTTGACCGATGAATGGGCGCGGGTCTTACGTGAGGATGGTCAGCCTATCGAGGGATTATATGCTGCCGGCAATACGACGGCTTCGGTGATGGGGCGTACTTATCCTGGCCCTGGTGCCACCCTTGGCCCAGCGATGGTCTTTGGGATGATTGCTGGTCGCCACGCGACGACTCTGGGTTAAGCGAGAAGAACGCGTGGTAGCTAACGTAAGAGCGAGGGTTGGGTGATCTGCGCTAACCCCCGCTTGCTTAATCCCGAGGGCAAGTCTTGGGTGTATCGGTTAAGATATGTCGGTGGTGATACAATCTCCGTAAGGGAGAAATGTCCGTAGGAAGAAATGAGCAGCATGGAAATTGACTATATCCTGCTTGGACTGATCAAGTTGTACAAAGAGGTAACCGGCTATGAATTAAACCGGATTATCCGCGATTCAAATCGCTACTTTATCTCGGTATCCCTGGCTTACATTTATCCGGTGCTCAAGCGTCTGTATCAGCGAGGTTGGGTGACCTATGCGGCTATGCCGATCCCCAATCGTCCAGATAAAAAGGTGTATCGTATCACACCCTTGGGTGAGCAGGCCTTACAAACCTGGCTCGAAGCCCCGATAGAACCGGATATGTATTTTCGATCTTTTTTGCTCAAAATGCAGTTTGCCACCCTCATGAGCAAGTCAACGATTCTGGTTCACATTGAACGCGAGATGCAACGCCTGGAAGAAAAGATCCGTGATGTGAATCAACTCTCCAACTGCATTGACTCGGGAAAACTGGATGCCCGAAGCTGTGAGGTACTAGCACGGATGGCTCAATTACTCCGTGATACGGATCATTTGCGGATCGAGTGGTTGAGGCGCTGGCAAGAAAACTTAGAAAACTGCAATGCGGCACCTGAGTTTCCTCAGTGATGATCTTGGTCCATCGTTCCTGGAGGGTTGAAAGGGGTTTTCTGGTAATCTTGCTCCAAGGCTGCTAATTGCTTTTCTAGGGCTTCCAGATCTTTTTTCTCCTGCTCCCATGCGGCTTTGGCTTGAGCTGTCAGTTGCCTTTTGGTTAGTAAGCTGGAAACGCTGCGCTTTCGGCCTCCGAACAGACTCATGAGCAACTCACCCCCAGCGCCCAGTTCTTCGATCCGCCGTTGCGAAAACTCGTCTTCCTTTCGCTTAACCTCAGCCTTTTGGCGCTCAATGCGCTCCTTCAAGGCATCTATCTTGCGTTGATAGGTCTCTTCCAGTTGGGCTTTCTCGGCGCGAATGGGTCACTTGAGCGGCTTGCTCATATTGTTTTCGAAAGTCCTCTTCTGTAACCGCGGGGCTGGCGTAGACTTTGAGTGCTTCGTTGGCACGCAAATAAATGGTTCCACGAAGTGAGTTTTGGCAAGAGTGGCTATAGTTACATAACGTCTTGAACGCCTGTGGGTTGCCTCACTGTTGTGGTGTGAGTTGAGTGTCGGGCCCAATTTACCCTCTTTTTCCTCGTGCTATAATCTCTCCTGAGCCATGGCTGAGTCGAAAACCCCTACCGAGTCCTCCTCCTCACCGCTGCGGCGCTCGGCTTTGCGCCAGGTAAATTTGCGCCTGATCTTGCAGCCGGGCGAACATTATCACCTGAATGTTACCACCCTAACCCCTGAGGGTGAACCCCTGGAAACCCATACCCTGGCACTGAGTAACCCACCGCAGAATGCTGAACCACTCCCTTTGCCATCTTGGGTGACTGAGGCAGTACCCTCGTCGGGTGCGAGGTTCTGGCAGCATCTTTGGTCGCGTGTGCAAGCCCTGCCGTGGGTGAGCGTTTTGACCGTGCTGGTCATAGCCTTTTATGCATTCACGCGTCTGGTAGGTTTAGACCGTTTCCCGAGCTATTTCTTCAGCGATGAAGCCGTGCAAACACTTTTAGCTGCCGATTTCCTACGCGATGGCTTACGCAATTATGACGGCGAGTTTCTCCCTACCTACTTCGAGAACGGCGGTCAGTACAACTTGAGCCTGTCGGTGTATCTCCAGGTGTTGCCTTATCTGCTCTTTGGCCGCTCGGTGATCGTCACGCGGGCAACGTCTGCCTTGATTACCTGTTTGGCGGCGCTGTGGGTAGCGCTAATAATGCGCCGAGCCTTTGGAAGTCGTTTCCCCTGGTTGGCAACGTTAATTTTGACCGTCACACCGGCCTGGTTTTTGCATTCGCGCACGGCGTTTGAAACGGCTTTGGCAACCAGTTTTTACGCTGGCTTTCTTTACTATTACTTGCGCTATCGCTTGGAGCAGCCGCGTTATTTGCGCTCTGCCGCCCTTATGGCTGCGCTAACCTTTTACAGTTACAGCCCGGCCCAGGTCGTGGTGGCGGTGAGTGTCGTTCTGCTGGCGGTACTCGATGTTCGCCATCACTGGCGGCACCGCCGCGAGGTGGGACAGGCACTGGGGTTAGGGGTGCTTCTGCTTCTGCCTTATGTTCGTTTTCAACTCACTTATCCCGGCGAAACGCTGCGTCATCTTGAAATCTTGCGCTCGTACTGGCTGCAGCCTCTGCCGTTAGAGGAGAAATTGCGCCTGTGGGGGCAGGAATATCTGCAGGGGCTCAATCTGCTCTACTGGTTTCGTCCTGATCCGCCGGATTTGATCCGTCATGTCATGAAAAATTATGGGCATTTGTGGCGCCCCGGGTTGCTCTTCACACTCATTGGTATTATTTTGGTAATACGTCACCTGCGACAACCGGCCTATCGTACCTTATTGGTGGCTGTATTGGCAGCACCGAGTGGAGCGGCCATGGTAGAGTTGGGGGTGACACGGGCGCTGTTTATGGTGATTCCGGCGGCACTGCTTACAGCATTAGGGCTGGAATGGGTGATCCGGCGCATAGGGCAAAGCCTGGCGAGTTGGCTAATACCCTCAGTTACCCTAAATGTGCTCGCCGGCATTACCTTTGCCGGGTTGAGCCTATATGGGCTGGAGATGCTCCATGATTCATTGCACAATGCGCCCCTGTGGTACCGTAATTATGGGCTAAACGGCATGCAGTACGGTGCACAGCAAATTTTTGCCGCTGTACAAGACTACCTTCAGGCTCACCCGGGGACTAAAATTCTGGTTTCACCGACCTGGGCCAACGGCACTGACGCCCTGGCGCGCTTCTTTGCCGGCGATCCTCTGCCGTTTGAATTGGGAAACATTGATGGTTTTGTGAATGAGTATCGTCCTGAACTAGAAACCCTGGTATTCGTGATGACCCCGGAGGAATATGAGCGTGCCCGTAATAGTCCTAAGTTTACGGGGCTCCAAATTGAGCAAATTTTGGCATATCCCGATGGTCAGCCAGGGTTTTACTTTGTCCGCCTGCGCTACGTGGACAATATTGAGGCCATCCTTGAAGCGGAGCGCCAACGGCGTCGCCTTTTGGTTGAAGGACAAATTACCTTGCTTGATGGCGGTCAAGCCCAGGTGGCGTACTCTTACCTCGATATGGGAGAAATTCAGCATGCCTTTGACGGTGATCCCACGACAATGATCCGCACCTATGAGGCGAACCCGCTGCGTATTCAGTTAACGTTCTCTGACCCAAAGTTAATTCATACGTTTACGTTTCGGGTTGGCGGTGTGCCCACTCGGGTGACCGTGCAGTTGTGGACGCCGAGTACGGCCGAGGCGATAATCGTGAGCCAAGAAGTGGGAGAAACGCCACTCCCGCGTGAGGTGACCCTGAGCCTACCGGCGCCGCAAGAGGTGCTCCGGATGGAGATTGAGGTTTTAAACGTGCGCGATGGTGAGCCAGCGCATGTGCATTTGTGGGAGGTGCAGTGGCGGTGAATGGATCGGGCCAACGCGCGCGACGCAGTTGGCACCATTGGGCGTTGCTCGGGGGAATGGCCTGGTTTACCCTGACTCAGGCAATGCGCTTGGTCCAGGCCATCGCATTATGGTCGTGGCTAATGGGGATTCAGTTATGGCCTGGCCCGACCTATCTTGCTGTGACGGGTTTAATCTGGGCGCTAGCCGGAGTGGTAGGCATCGTGGGGTTATGGAAACGCCGAGGTTGGGGGCTACGTTTGTGCGAGGCGACTTTGGTGGCCTGGATTGCGTGGAACTGGGCGGATCGACTTTGGGTTTCGTCTTCTCCCACCGGGCTGTGGAACTGGCCTTTTGCCTTGGCGGTTAACCTTATCATGTTGATGGGTGTTTTCCTGTTAACCCATGCCGAAAGAAAGGATGACTATGGTATCAGAGACGAGTAATGAAGAGGAGATTGAAGTTAAGTTTTATATCCGATCCCCGCAGCGGTTGCATCAGCAGTTGTTGGTATTAGGGGCGGAGGAAGTCCGACCCCGCCGTTATGAACTCAACCTGCGTTTTGATTATCCCGACCGCCGCCTGACGCGCGAGCACCGCGTGCTGCGCTTGCGTCGCGATGTCAAGGTTATGCTCACCTATAAAGGTCCTGCCCAACCCGACCTGCCGGTGAGCACAAGGCGTGAGATTGAGGTGGAAGTGGATGACTTTGACGTGGCGCGCCATCTGCTAGAGGCATTGGGGCTGGAAGTAAGTGTTATTTATGAAAAATGGCGTACCACTTATCGCTTAGGCGCGGCAGAAGTGGTTATTGACGAAATGCCCTATGGGATATTCTGTGAGATCGAAGGGCCAGATGCCGCAACGATTGAAACGACGGCGCGGCGTTTGGGTTTGAACTGGGATACCCGTATTCGCCAGAGTTACCTGGCGTTATTTGAAACGGTAAAGCGTGCTCTTCGCATTGAATCCCCCCACCTGACGTTTGAGGCATTTAGCGAGGTAAAAGTAATGCCCGAAGATTTAGGAGTGTGCTTTGCTGATGAGGAATAATGACCCTATGATGTGGTGCTAAGGAAGGCCATCAATGCCTGGATAAAAGCTGAGGGGTTTTCACGCTGTGGCCAATGTCCGCATTGGGGCAAGATGGTCAGTTGTGAACCGGGCAAACGTCGGTGAGCTTCATAAGCGCATTCGAGCGGCACCAAGCGGTCGTTTTCCCCGTGAATAAATAACGTGGGGACTTTAATCTTATTCAAGCGATCTAAATAGACGGTGCGTAAACCATTCTTAAGCACCTCATGGCGCTGGAAGGCGCGAAAGGCACGCCCGGCATGGAGTTTGCGCACCTCTTCCCACACAGCGCTCATCAAGTTGGAGTCAATTTTTCGCGGGTCATAAAAGACTTGCCGGAGTGAGGCTTTAACCAGCGCGGGGTAGCGTGTGATAATCCACCAGGTCAGGCGGTTAAGCCAATCCAGTTGGATCAGCCAGTACGACCAGCGATGCGCCGGGGCAAAACGCTGTAACCCATAACTGTCCACTGGTATCAGGCGTTGAACGCGCTCGGGGTGGGTGAGGGTCAGCCCAATCGCAATTCCCCCACCCATTGATACTCCAGCCACAGTGACTCGTGATAAATTGAGGGTGTTCAGGAGAGCCGTAACAAAGTCAATATAAAAAGCCATGGTGTAAGGGATATCCGGATGGGCACTGTCGCCATAACCAGGTAAATCAGGTGCATAAACTCGGTGGGTTTCAGCCAATGCAAGGATGATGGATTCCCAAGAGAGGCGCGCTGAGTCCACCCCGCCGCCATGTAAGAGCAGAATGGCTTGTTCGTCTTCGCCCATGCAAAACAGGTGCGCGGTTAATCCCTGGACCTCGAGAAACAAGTCTTTTAGGACCATTGTCGTATTCCTCTCATTATGGGCCGGGATAATTCCCACCCAGAGTAGCCGTAGCGCCGGGTTCGGGATATCCACCGGGCTGGGTAGGAGAGAGGGTACCTGGTGGATAATAACCTGGGCCGGGTGTGGCCGTAGGTCCACCAGGAACAGGGGTACCAGATGTGGGGCGTGGGGTGGCAGTTGGTGGAATCACCAGCGGAGGCGAGGGGGGTGTTTGTCCCGGATAAACCCATGATGTGGGGGTGGGTTGGATACCACTCAGGCGCTCGCTGATGTCACGTACGTAGTCAATCGCGCTTTGACAGGCAGGTTCCAGATGTGCGGCCACGTGTTCCCAATCGAGCGGCTCGCCGGCAGCGTAAGCCCCGCGGAGAGCGCGCAATAAACATCCTGGACCAGCGTTGTAATTCACCAAAGTGAAGCGCCACAGGTCGGTGTATGAACTGATCTCGCCAGCCCTGCGACCGGTCAGGTTGCTAATCAGGCGTCCGACCTGCTCGCAATTGGCTTTGAGCCCTTCGGCGAAAACACGCACGCTGAATTGCGCCTGGGTCAGGTCAATTCCGGCCGGGCACTCGGGGCAACTGGCATTGACTTGGCGCACCAGCGCGCCGCGCAACATTGCCTGTTCTTCTGCTTTGAGGTTACCAAACCCCAAGTCACAGCGCGATTGATGCAATACCAGGGGGCAAAACTGGGCAAAGAAACCGGGATTCCAGAGCAAAAGTGTGTCGGCGCCGTTCTCGGTGAGTTGTCCTAACCCTGCTTCGCGATAAGATTGGTAAATGCCCGGCCAAAACTGACTTTCGCGACTGAAGATGTTCTTGAGCAATTGGGCCGGGACACGACTTTCCTGGGCAACTTGCCAGATCTCTTCATCAAAACGATTTTGCCATTCTAGAACTAGGTCATAAGCGCGTTGTACCCCACAGGCGTTGGCGATCAAGGGAGCTTGTAATCCACCGGAGGGGCAGTCTGTGGCATCCACCTCGCCCCGGCTGATCAAGATGCCGGCTAAATAATAAAGCGTGAGCGAAGAGTACAAGGCTTGAGGATCTTCTGGGGTGCTGAGCCAGGGCGGCGGTCCGCCAGGTTCAGGAAAGGCCTGCCAAGTTTCGGCGCAACTGGCTGGTGCGCTACCGCGCCATTGAGAACTCAGGATGTCTACGTAATAGTAGGGTTGTTGATCGGTGTTTCCCTCCGGCGCCATGAAGTCGCCTTGTGGCAGCACGCGTACCAGTGCCGTGTAGTGGGGGCTAGAATCCCCATAAGAAGAGTCAGCCCAAAATTCCAGCGTTTCCCCGTTCAGGCCGGTCGGGCGTAAGGGAATAGAACAGGTGGCACCGCGGCAAGTAAAGGGTTCGCCACCTAAACTACCATTCACGGCGATAATGATTTCATTAGGGAGCGGTTCTTCGGCTTCCAGTCGCAGTAGAGGTAACCTATCACATTGCCCTGGTGGTAACTCAGGGCTGCAGCCTTCCAGATTTAACCAAACCGTCGGCAAGGGGAGTTCAACCTCGATCTCACGAGCGGCTTGCCATTGTTCAGCCAAGTGAAGATAGTACCCTGGGCACGACGTTAGAGGCTGATCAGGGGTGGAAAGGACACAGGGTTGGGTGTTGCGCCAGAGGTTATAGACGTGAGGTTCGCACCAAGTGCGGATTTCATCCGCGTATGGCAACCCTTCATGTTCGATGACCAACTCGCAGGCAATCCAGTTCGTGCGCCACTCAACCACCCACCACCGGTAGGCTGTATACTCAAAGGTCAATGTGGTTCGGCGGGCGTAGGGTTCCTCTGTGGGGGTGGATTCTTCGGCCCGAGCAATCGGGGTTGATGATGAACTCAGCCCGATCAGGACCAGGGCCAAAATTCCCCCTAATGCGGCGATTTTTCGAGCCATACCTGACCTCATTCGCGGCTTCCCAACCTTCGGGTCTCTCATGCATAAAGTGTACCATACCCCTTGGGGCTAGGTTGCTTTTCCCAGTTCATTCTCCAAGCGGGATTGTCCCCATACGCGCATGAGTAAGGCGTAGAATTGGATCATTTTGCCTAAGTTCTCGATAGAGAGGTGTTCATTGACACCATGAATTCCTTCGAGATCAGTGAAAGTTAGGGCATAAGGGGTAAAGCGATACACTTGGGGGCTTATCTGGGCGTAATAGCGCGCATCGGAGGCCATGACCATCAAATAAGGGGCAACCAGAGCCTGGGGGTACACGCTGGTAATAACTTGATAGAGGGCCTTGTAGGCAGAGGTGTGGTTAGATGAAATGGGCGATGGTGCCCAGGCGGCACCTGGAACGATCTCGATTTGAACGTTAGGATCGTTTACAACGCGGCGCACGTGTTCTAAAACGGTAAAGGGGCTCTCGCCCGGCAGGATGCGGGCATTAAGCCAGGCTTCAGCTTGAGGTGGGAGCATGTTTTCTTTTACGCCCCCGCGAATCAAGGTCGGGGTGAGCGTGGTACGGATTAGCGCGTTGGTGCGTGGATCTTGGCTCAGGCGGTGGGTTAGCCATGATCCAAGCAGCCAGGTATTGGCCAGCAGAAATTGCAGGGTGGGTGAGGCGGCACTACCCGCAGCGCTAAAGAGATCCTTTATGTGATCAAGACGAGCCGGGAACGGTTCGTCATTCAAGCGGGTGAGGGCTCGAGCCAGGCTTGAAATTGCAGTCTCGCGGGGTGGAAGCGCTGCATGACCACCTTCGCCTATGACCTTCAGGTGCAGGACGGTAAAACCCTTTTCGGCGACGCCGATCAGAGCCAGGGGGCTTTCGATGCCACGCACGACCTCCTCGGTCACTGCACCGCTCTCGTCCAGCACGGCCATAGGGTGAATGCCCTGCTCGGTCAGCCAGGTAGCGATTTGGGCTGCCCCGCGTTGCCCTCCGCTCTCTTCATCTTCCCCTAGCGCCAAGTAGATGGTGCGTTCGGGCTGATAGCCTTCTCGCAACAGCAACTCAACGGCTTCAAAAATAGCAATTAGTGGGCCCTTCATATCCAAGGCGCCGCGCCCCCAAACGGCGCCTTCGGCAATAACTCCCAGCACCAACTCAAAGGGCGGGTAGCGCCAGCCACTGGCAAGCCCTTCATCGGCGGGAACCACATCAACATGTGCTGAGAAGAGCACTGGCGCAAGGTCAGGTTGACGCCCATGCCAAATATAAAGCCGGCTATCTCGGCCAAAGTGAAGACGTTCCAGGATGGCATGAACGCGGGGATAACATTGTTCCAACCAGGTCTGAAAGGCAATAAAGGCGTCTGGTTTGGGGGGTGATTGATTGATGAGCGTGATGGTGGGGAAGCAGAGTGCCTCAGCTAAGTGTTCGGCGGCGATATCGACGTCACATTCGGGTACCAGAAGAGGGGGCAGCATAAGCGGCGGGCGGACAAAGCGCGCCGTACGTATGAGCATGATGGCGAGGAGAAACAATAAAGCAGCAGGAATCAAAGCTAAGAGCTGTGGCATTAGCGTCCCCCAAGGTAAATTCTCTATTATTATAGGTCAATTACAGTATCCGAAATGGTGGCTGAAGAGTTCTCTTCGGGTGGGTGAGAAGAACTGTCGGTAGTTAAAAGGTTCTGGCGCACTTGCCTTATAAATTCGGGACTATTGAGCCGTGCTTCCAAAATGTAGGTGAGGTAATCTCGAAGAATCCGCTCCATTTCCGTCGTGATCGCAGGGTTGGGGCGGGCTCGGCGGGCTTCGGTGTAGGTGCTGCGCTGCAAGTGACGCAGATAGCGCAAGGCATTCATGGATACAGGCCGCGCTGAGGGCTCAGCCTTGCCACAGGTTGGGCACAGTACACCCCCTAACGAGGACGAAAAATACTGATCTTCAGGTTGTATTAACCGGCGGCAGGTGACGCATTCGGTCAGTTCGGGGCGGAAGCCGGCCAGATCCAGGATATGCAATTCGAAATAACGCAAAATGAGCGCGGGCGGATCCAGGTTTTCGTCCAGCCGGCGCAGAGTATCCACCAGCAAACGGTAGAGGTTGGGGTTGGGACCTTCTTCGTAAGTCAAGCGTTCTAATAATTCCGCCACATAACTGGCATAGCCAATACCTTCAAGGTCTCCGTGCAGGGCTAGATTGGCTTCCAGGGTTTCAGCTTGGGTGACGATCCACAGATCGCGTCCACGCGCCAGCACCAGAGCAACGCGGGTAAAGGGCTCCAGGTGGCCAGCCTTGCGTGAGCGGATGCGGCGCACCCCTTTGGCTACTGCCCGCATTCGTCCGTACTCGCGGGTGAAGAGGGTAAGCAAACGGTCGGCTTCTCCCCATTCCTGGTGCTCGAGCACCACGGCTTCAACTTTAAGCACGCGTTCCTGAGCCAAATTCATGACTGCCGTTGAATTGGATTGGTGATGAGGTTACCGATCCCGTAAGTTTTGCGGCCCAAAGGCATGGGGTAGGAGATCGCTTACGGTGGCTTCCTGGAGGATTTCACCCCGAGGATTGGCGATAATGACCAGGGTATTTAAGCCAAATTCGCTCAAAACCTGGCGACATGAGCCGCACGGAAATCCGCCATCCTGGCTGACCACGGCAATGGCAATAAACTCACGTTCCCCTTCGGAGATGGCTTTGAAGACAGCAACCCGTTCGGCGCAAATGCCATCCGGGTAGGCCGCGTTCTCGACATTGACGCCGTCATAAATCTTCCCTGAGGCCGTTAACAGGGCGGCACCAACAGTATAGCCTGAGTAAGGGGCATAAGCCCACTGGCGGGCTTCAAGCGCTGTGGCTACTAACTGCTGGCGTGTTGTGCTGTCGAGCATCATTTGCTTCCTCCTCGGTTGGGGTTTGGACGGGTTGACGGATGGCATGAACGCGGCGGATACGGCGACCACTGACCTGCTCTACAATAAACGTCCAATCATCTACTTGGATCTGCTCCCCGCCCAGCGGTACTTTGCCCACGACGCTATAAATGTACCCTCCCAGAGTATCCGCAATATCGGTATCTAGACTTAAGTCGAGCAAATCGTTCACGTCATCCAGGGAGAGCCGTCCATGCAAGACGTACTCATCCGGGCCGAGTTTTTGGTAGGGCAATTCTTCGCTCTGATCATATTCATCCCGAATTTCACCCACGATTTCTTCAACAATGTCTTCAAGGGTGACCAGGCCGGCGGTGCCCCCGTATTCATCCACCACAATGGCCATGTGAATACTGCGTATCTGCATCTCGCGCAAGAGATCATCCACCTTTTTGGATTCGGGCACGAAATAGGCCGGGCGCAGGAAAGGGCGGATATTTGATGGCTTCTCGGGTTCGAGTTGAATGCGAAGAAGGTCTTTTGCGTAGAGCAGGCCTATAATATTATCTATGGTTTCCTCGTAAACCGGGACGCGGGAATGACCAGATTGGGTAAAGGCGCGGATCGCCTCTTCCACGGTAGTGCTGGCTTCTAGCGCCAGGATGTCAATACGGGGCACCATGATTTCGCGTGCCAGGGTATCCCCGAACTGGAAGATCGAATAGATCATCTCGCGCTCACCCTTTTCTAGACTGCCTGGCGTATCCTCGTTTTCAACCCAGGCACGGAGTTCGTCTTCGGTGACGGCGTGCGGCGAGGCTTCCACGGTCACCCGCCCCCTGCGCAGGGCGATCAATAGAACTGTTGCAGGACGGACCAGAAAACCCAATAAACGATAAAAGCCATAAAGGCGTAAGACCCATGTTTCGGCATGGGGTGCAATAGCACCTTCCAATAGATACTCGATGGCTAGAATGACACTACCCGCCAGCGCCACTCCCAACCAGCTGGTGACCAGGGTTGGACCTATCCGTAGCAGTGCTTGCCACAAGGCCCAACCCAAGAGCAAGTGCAAAAGGGAGAGGAGGAATCGTAACCCTATCCGCAAGTGAGGATCTTCCAAAAGGCGGATGGCGCGTTCGACTTCCTGTTCTCGTCCCTCAGCCCGCAAAATAAGACGTCCACGCTGAGTGCCGAGCAATGCGGCACGTAGTAGCGTGACCCCCCAATCTAAAAGCAGTAAGACAATTAACCCGATATTGAGAAAATTACTCATAGTGAGGAGACAAATCTTCTGAGGTGGAGATGGCCGATAGCAATTGCCTTGGATCGGCGCTTCCAACAAGGAGCGTTCCCTGGGAGGGAAAGATGGATGTGCCGGGTGATATCTGCTGACCTTGCAATGCGCACCCTACCAGATGGCAATTTTCACCCACTGTGACATCTTGCAGCAACGTAAAGGGGCCGATACGGCAGTTTTCCCCAATTTGGGTTTTACCACGTAGGGAGGTAAAGGGATAAATGACGGTGTCCATTCCGATTTTCACGTCAATTTCGATATACGTGCTGTTCGGATCCACAAAGGTGACGCCCTGGTCCATCCAGGCTGAAATGATGCGCTGCCGCATGATGGCCTCGGCCTCGGCTAAGTGAGCGCGGGTATTGATCCCCAAGGCTTCCCGCGGATCTTCAAGCACCAATGCCTGCACGTTCAGACCGTTTTGAGCGGCGATTCCAACGACATCAGTAAGGTAATACTCCCCTTTGGGCGAAAGCGGCACACGGCGTAGGGCGTCCCAAATCCAATCGGCCCTGAAGCAGTAAACACTGGCGTTGAGTTCACGGATGGCCAATTGCTCCGGTGTTGCCTGGGCTTCTTCCACGATCCCTTGCACCTGACCATTGGGCCCGCGCAAGATCCGCCCGAAGCCATAGGAGTTCTCGTTGATCAGAGTAACCAGGCTTAGTGGCCCGGAATTAGTGGCTTGGAGCGCGATCAGGCGGCGAAACGTGGTTGGTGTTAATAAGGGCATATCCCCAGTAACCACCAAAATGAGATCTGTCTGACCGACCAAAAGCGGCTCTGCCATTTTTAGGGCGTGTGCCGTTCCCAGTTGTTCGGCCTGGTAAGCAAAACGCACCCCATCACCGATGGCTTGACGCACTTGATCAGCCCCATGTCCAATCACAACAACCGGCGGCTCAGTTGTCACGACGCGCACGGCGCGCAGAACGTGATGAATGATCGGTAAGCCAGCCAAAGGATGAAGAACTTTAGGCAGAGCGGATTTTATCCGCTTGCCGTAGCCGGCGGCCAGGATGACAGGGGTGATACGTTGACTCATAGATGTGACTTTCCTCCACAAAACAAACGAGTCTTGCCAGGCGTTGCCCTAGCGGCAAGACTCACGGGGTAGGATGTGCGGCGTGATGACGAAGATAAGGGTGGGTCTTGGGCTTCGTTCATTGCCGACCACTAGGCTGGGGCGCCTGGATTCGAACCAAGATCCACGGATCCAAAGTCCGGTGTGCTGCCATTGCACCACGCCCCAGTGCTTGCATGAGAGCGCCCTTTATTTTAATCGCAAATTGAGGGGATGGCAATGCCTTGACAAAACTTAAGTTCGTTGTAAAATTGCCACCAATCCGAACCTCCCCATTTGAATAGCCTGACCGATTGTAAAGGCGTTGAAGGGAAAGAGTAAGCATCAACACGGCAGTCCAGAGAGCAGGGAATAGGTGCGAGCCCTGTCTGTACGCTGATGCTGAATGGTTCCCCGAGCCGCAGGGCGAATGGAAAGTAATGCCTAGTAGCCTGTGCCGGAGTTGCCACCGTTATCAGGGCAAAGAGTATATCCGGTTAAATCCGGCGTACTCGTAAGAGTGAGGCTGGCCTTTTCATCCCGTCGCATCACCGACGGGATTTTTTGTAAACCGGCTGGTCTAAGCAGGGTGGCACCGCGGGAAACAGTCCCCTCCCGTCCCTGATGGCGGAGGGGACTGCGTTTTAACCGTTGGAGGTGATGAATATGGTCTCCCTACAGCATGCCATTGTTAATATCCTGGCGGATGGTACGCGGGTGTATGAGTTACCCGCCGATACCGAGACCCCGGTATCTGCCTACCTTAAGATTGCCCATTCGGGGCCAACGTTTCTGCTGGAGAGTGTGGTGGGGGGTGAGCGATTAGGACGATACTCCTTTATTGGTTTGTTTCCTGAGCGGGTCTGGGTGTTACGTTCCAAGAGCTGGGAAGTTCAAGATCAATGGGAACAGACCCGTATGGTCGTGCCGGTAAATAGCGATCCCTTGGCGGTTCTGCAGCCTTATCTCCAGGTTGCAACCCCTGAAATGTCTTTAGCCCGCCATTTACCGCGCTTTACCGGCGGCTGGGTTGGCTACCTCGGATACGAACTGGCGCGTTATTTCGAGCCGGTGCTCGGGTTAACCCCTGACCCTTCACTACCTGAATCCGTGTTGTTAGAGACTGGGATCTTGATCGTCTTCGATCATGCCTATAACAAGATGTTGTTGATCGCACGTCCGGGGGTAAGGGGCACCGTGGAGGCAGAGGAACGTATAACCGAGGTTATGGCACGCTTGCGCCAGTCCCGTTTACCCACGTTGCCTTTTCATAAGAGGCGCAGTTCGATTGAAACATGCTCAACCTTTCCACGTGACCAGTTCCTTGCCGCGGTAGCGCAAACCAAGGATTACATTACCGCAGGTGAGATTTTCCAAGCGGTTCTCTCTCAGCGTTTGGTCCGGCCAGCGCAGGTACACCCCTTCCAGGTTTATCGCGCACTGCGCCGTCTTAATCCTTCGCCTTATATGTTTTACTTCGACTTTGGGGAGGTGGCAGGGGAGCCGTTTTATCTGATCGGTGCATCCCCTGAGTTGCATGTTCGGCTGGAAGGGAGGCGTGCTCTGATGCGCCCGATTGCCGGCACGCGGCCTCGTGGCGCTACTGCGGCCGAGGATCTCGCTCATGAGGCGGATTTGCTGGCAGATCCCAAAGAACTGGCGGAGCATATCATGCTGGTAGACCTAGCTCGCAATGATTTGGGGCGGGTATGCGAGTACGGAAGCATTGAGGTGCCAGAGCGCATGGTTGTGGAGCGCTATTCTCATGTGATGCACATTGTCTCTCAGGTTGAGGGACATTTGCGTCCTGAGGTCAACGCCCTCGATTTATTGCGCGCTACGTTTCCTGCCGGTACAGTGAGTGGAGCCCCCAAGATTCGTGCGATGCAAATTATCCGTGATCTTGAACCTCATGCCCGTGGCCCCTATGCCGGTGTTACCGGATACGTGGGTTGGGAGGGGAACATGGATACCTGTATCACCATTCGCACCCTGGTCTATCAAGGGGAACGCTTATTTGTTCAAGCCGGCGCGGGCATTGTCGCTGATTCGGTGCCCGAACGGGAGTACGAAGAAACGCTTAATAAAGCCCGTGCTCTGTTGGTGGCCGTAGACCTGGCCGAGGCCGAAGCGAAGTGAGATGGAGGGTTGGCGATGATTGTGGTCATTGATAACTATGATTCATTTACCTACAACCTGGTACAGTACCTGGGAGCCTTGGGGGCTGAGATCCAGGTGTTCCGCAACGATGCTCTCACTTGTGCGGACCTCCGGCAACTTTGCCCTTCTCACATTGTAATCTCGCCGGGGCCTGGTGACCCGGATGATGCAGGGATCTCTATAGCGGTCATCCGCGAATTGGGCTCGCGCATACCGATTTTAGGCGTGTGTCTTGGGCATCAGTGCATTGCGGCGGCATTTGGGGGACGTGTTGTGCGTGCTGCGCGAGTCATGCATGGGAAGACATCTTTTGTCCATCATAATGGCAATGTGCTATTTGCCGGGTTGCCCAACCCCTTTGAGGCGACCCGTTATCACTCTCTCTTGATTGAGCCATCCCTACCCCCCGAAATTGAGATCACCGCGTGGACTGAAGAGGGTGAGATTATGGGTGTGCGTCATACCAAGTTCCCCATCTTTGGGGTGCAGTTTCATCCCGAGTCCATTTTGACTCAGGAGGGACAGCGACTTTTGCAGAATTTCCTTGAAATAAAGCTCTCGTAAGGAGGTGGAAAAATGCTTCAACCGTATATTGCCCAATTGGTCAAATATCAGCATCTAAACGAAGCCCAAGCCGAAGAGGCAATGAACCTGATCATGCGTGGTGAGGCAACGCCAGCTCAAATTGGAGCCTATCTGATCGCTCTGCGCATGAAAGGTGAGACACCAGAGGAAATTTTGGGCAGTGCGCGTGCCATGCGTGCTCATGCTACGCCGGTACCACTGGCTTTTTCCGGTCCGGTGGTGGATACAGCTGGCACCGGAGGAGATGGGCAGCACACATTCAACATTTCTACCGCAGCCGCTTTTGTGATTGCCGGTACAGGGCGAAAAGTAGCCAAGCACGGCAACCGCGCCGCGTCGTCTCAATGTGGGAGTGCTGACGTGCTGGCAGCGCTGGGGGTTAACCTGGACCTTACACCGGAGCAGGTGGCGCGGTGCATTGAAGAAGTCGGTATTGGCTTCCTCTTCGCCCCCCGGTTTCATCCGGCGATGAAGCATGCCGTGGGCCCACGCCGTGAAATCGGCCAGCGCACTGTGTTCAACTTGCTGGGCCCGCTGACCAATCCGGCGGGAGCTACACATCAGTTGATTGGTGTGGCCGAGCCTCAATGGACCCACGTCATGGCCGAAGTTTTAAGTGCACTGGGTGGAAAGGCAGCACTGGTTGTACATGGTTACGGTGGGGTGGATGAATTAACGACGGCAGGGCCCAATCGAGTCAGCCATCTGAAGGATGGGCGAGTTGAGACCTATGATCTGGATGGGCGCGATCTGGGTTTGCGCACGGCGAGCCTGAATGACCTGCGGGGTGGGTCACCCGAAGAAAATGCCCAACTGCTACGCTCACTACTAGCCGGCGAAGATCGCTCACCGCGCCGGGATGTCGTTCTGCTCAATGCGGCGGCGGCTTTGGCCATAGAGGGGGGAGATCTGGCGGTAGCCTTGCGCGAAGCCGAAGAGTCTTTAGAAAGCGGTGCGGCTTTACGCCGCTTAGAAGCCTTGATCGCTTTCTCCCACGAGGTGGTCTTATGAGCCGGTTGCAGGTTATCTTTGCTGCCCGGGCTGAGGATCTGGATCGAGTTAAGCGCCAACACCCCCTGACCGAGGTGCGTCGTTTGGCCGAACAGAGCCCTCCGCCGCACGATTTTCTGACCGCGTTACACCCCCAGGATGGAAAGGTGGCTATTGTCGCCGAGATCAAACGAGCTTCCCCATCACGTGGCGTCTTGCGGGCAGATTTAGATGTTGTGAGCCTGGCACGGCTTTATGATGCGGGAGGAGCGGTGGCAGTGAGTGTGCTCACCGAACCACGCTTCTTTCAGGGCAACCTGGAAGACCTATCCTTAGTGGCGCGCACAATTCCTCTCCCGGTGTTACGTAAGGATTTTATTTTTGATCCCTATCAACTTTACGAAGCGCGGGCGGCAGGGGCGGGTGCGGTTCTGCTTATTGCATCCTACCTGGATAGGGTGCTTCTTCATGACCTAATGGTCTTAACTCAGACCCTGGGTATGACACCATTGGTGGAGATTCACACCGCAGAAGATTTGGAAAAGTCATTGTACGCTGGCCTACCGCGCCTCATTGGAATTAATAACCGTAATTTGCACGATTTTTCCGTCAGCCTGGACACGACGATTACGTTGCGCCCTTTGATCCCGGCGGGTATTCGGGTGATTGCCGAGAGTGGCATTCACACCCGTGAGGACATCCAGAGGTTACGTGTGGTAGGGGTTGATGCTTTTTTGATCGGTGAGGCCTTGGTATTGGCTTCCAATCCCGTTACTTTGCTCCGTGAGTTGCACGGGGAAGGAGATAGTCATGACGGCTAAGATCTGCGGAATCACGACATTGGAAGATGCTTTGACTGCCTTGACGGCCGGCGCGGCCTTGCTGGGGTTCAATTTTTATCCTCGCAGCCCGCGCTATCTTTTACCTGAAGAATGTCGCTCTATCGTGGAGGTGATTCGTTCACTTTATCCCAGGGCAACGCTGGTAGGTGTGTTTGTTAATACGCCTGCGGATGAAGTGTTGCGAATTTTGGACGAGTGCCAATTGGATTTGGCGCAGTTGAGCGGTGATGAATCGCCCGTAGAGGTCAGGCATCTGGGATGCCGTGCCTTCAAGGCTTTCCGCCCTCACTCCCAGGATGAGATGGAAGCGCTTCTTCAAGCCTATCCGTTACGTTCTGAACCCCCGGCCTGTCTGGTGGATGCGGCAAGACTTGGTGTCTACGGTGGTAGTGGGCAGGTGGCCGATTGGCAAATTGCGGCCTGGGCGTCCCAGCGTGTCCCGTTACTATTGGCGGGTGGCTTAACCCCTGAAAATGTGGCAACGGCCATTACCCAGGTTCAGCCATGGGGGGTGGATGTAGCCTCGGGAGTGGAAGCCACCCCGGGACACAAGGATAAAGCCCGCTTGGAGGAGTTCCTTCGCAAAGTGCGTGATACTTACACGATGCTATCCCTTTCATATAAGAGGTGAATGATGACAACACGCTTTTCGCCCCGCTTTGGACCTTATGGCGGCCAATACGTTCCTGAGACATTGATCCCGCCGCTCCAAGAACTCGCACAGGCGTTCATGGCTGCATTGGAGGATGCGGAATTTAAAGACACACTGGACACTCTGCTGAAGACGTACGTGGGGCGCCCGACACCCTTGACCTATGCGCGCCGCTTAAGTGCGGCTTTGGGTGGGGCTCAAATCTACCTCAAGCGTGAAGACCTGGCGCATTCAGGCGCTCATAAGATCAACAATGCGTTGGGACAAGCCTTATTGGCGCACCGGATGGGGAAGCGGCGGGTCGTGGCCGAAACAGGCGCTGGACAGCATGGGGTGGCGACGGCCACAGCGTGCGCGCTTTTAGGATTGGAATGCGTGATCTACATGGGTGAGGTGGACATGGCGCGCCAACAACCGAACGTGTTGCGCATGCGCCTACTTGGCGCCGAAGTACGCCCGGTGACAAGTGGCGGTCGCACGCTTAAGGATGCGGTCAATGAGGCGATTCGGGATTGGGTGACGCATGTAAAAGACACCTACTATTTGATTGGATCCGCGCTGGGACCTCACCCTTATCCGCACATTGTGCGCGAGTTCCAGGCTATCATTGGTCAGGAAGCGCGGGCGCAAATTTTGGCCGCGCGCGGATGCCTTCCGGATGTGTGTATTGCCTGTGTGGGAGGCGGCTCGAACGCCATTGGACTTTTCTCTGCCTTTCTCGAGGATGAAGAGGTGCGCTTAATCGGGGTTGAGGCGGGTGGTCTGGGCTTGGCGAGCGGTCAGCACGCTGCGCGACTGGCTAAAGGAGCGGGTGCCCGCCCTGGTGTGCTACACGGTAACCTAACCTACCTACTTCAAGATGACGATGGTCAGGTTTTAGGGACACATTCCATTTCAGCGGGGTTGGATTATCCGGCGGTTGGTCCGCAACATGCCTGGTTGCATGAACAGGGCCGGGTTACATACACGACGGCGACGGATCGTGAAGCCCTGGATGCCTTTCAAACGCTGGCCCGCCTTGAGGGCATTTTACCGGCGCTGGAATCGGCTCATGCCCTGGCTGAAGCCATTCGTCTGGCGCCTCAGTTGCCTGTAGAGTCCATCATTCTGGTCAATCTCTCTGGGCGTGGAGATAAAGATCTGGAGAGTGTTGCCCAAGCGCTGAACTCGCCCACTTCTGTTCTGGATCTTGGGCAATCCTTAACACGAGTGCGTCTTTCTACCCCGTCCTTGATATCGCAGCGGGCATTACCCGTAGGTACAGAACGTGTTGCCAATGCTTTTGACAAAGCCCGGGAGAGGCGCCGCCCGGCGATCATACCTTACTTTCCGCTTGGGTACCCTTCCTTAGAAGATTCCTTGGAGGTGATTAAGTCCTTGGCCCAGGCTGGCGCTGACCTGATTGAACTGGGGATTCCTTTTTCAGATCCACTAGCGGATGGTCCGACCATTCAGCACGCCAGTCAACTTGCTCTGGCCCAAGGGATGAATGTTCCCGCCGCCTTGGAGTTGGTGGTGCGGTTGCGGGAGCAAGGCCTGGAACAGCCCTTCCTTTTCATGAGCTATCTCAACCCGTTGTTAGCCTATGGCCTGGAAGCCTTTATCCGGGACGCTGGTCGTGCTGGCGTGGACGGTTTGATCATCCCGGACCTTCCGCTCGAAGAATCCCTACCGGCACGACGGGTGTGTCAGGCGCATGATCTGGCTTTCGTCCCACTTATTCCGCCCAACCTCACTGAAGCCCGGATTGCGCAAATAGCCCAAGGTGCAACAGGGTTTCTTTATTTGGTTTCGGTAACCGGCGTGACCGGGGCACGCGATTCGTTGCCACCTGACCTGGGTGCTTTTATCCGCCGTGTGCGCCAGATCACCCTATTGCCCTTGGCGGTGGGATTTGGAATTGCCTCGCCTGACCAGGTCCAAGCCTTGTATCCGCTGGCAGATGGGGTCATTGTGGGTTCCGCGCTGATCCAGGCCGTGGCAAGATCAGCCCGACCCGCAGAAGCCGCGGCAGATTTTCTGGGTTCTCTGGTTCACGCGGTAAATGGGGTGGGAAAATCTTGACTGAGCGGTGACAATCCTTATAATTGTATGACAATTATCACTTGACGGGGATTGAGGGATAAAGTACACTTTTCAATAGATATACTCACTCAGTGAGCATTGACCGTTATGTGGGTTTTATCCCATGCGCCGTTCGCCTACTCCTGAATACCCGCTGTTAGCCCTCTTGCTGGAACGCCCAATGCATGGGTATGAACTGCATCGGGTCTTTAGCCAGGATTTGGGGAATATCTGGCATCTTAGCCAGAGTCAGTTATATGCCTCATTGGCACGCCTGGAAGCGCGGGGCTGGGTAAAGGGGCACGAAGAGGCCGCCGAACGTGGGTTGCTGCGGCGCGTGTTTGTGCTGACCGCACAGGGACGGGTTGCCGCCGAGGAATGGCTTTATCAACCCAGCCGTTGTAGCGTGCAGATCATTCGTCTGGAGTTACCAACCCGCCTTTATCTCCTGAAGCGCCTGGCACCCCAGACTATCCCCGACTTCCTGACCCGCCAGCGCACTGAAATTTTGCGCGGTCTAGAGCGCTTACGTGTGCAATGTCAAGACATCCCCGATCACCAACCCTATAATCGCATGGCGTGTTTGTTGCGTATTCACCAGGTGGAATCCCTCTTAGCCTGGTTTGATCAAACTTTTTCGGACATAGGAGGATCGTTATGAAAACTCGGGTTGCCTTGTTCACTCTGTTACTGGTGGCGCTCATGGTTATATCCTGCACGGCCACCCCGCCAACCTCAATCCCGACGACAAATCTTTCTGGAGGCCCTACGTCAGAAGCGACGGCAGCGTTCACAGAAGTGCCCACTCCTACCTCAAGTCCCATCACCATTACGGATGCTTTGGGACGCGCAGTGACCCTATTACACCCGCCGAAACGGGTCGTTATTGCAGGCCGTGCTGTTGCCATGTTAGCCGATGCAGCCTACCTCTTCCCTGAAGCCATTGAGCGGGTGGTCGCTCTTTCTCGCACCAGCCAAAGCGCCGAGGGAGATTTCCTCACACTGGTGGATCCCAATCTAGAAAAAAAGATTGCTTTTGAGACCAAGGTTGGAGCTGAGCAAGTGGTCACGGCGCAGCCGGATGTGGTGATCATGAAAACATACATGGCCGAAACCCTGGGAAAACCCCTGGAGTCATTGGGCATTCCGGTGGTTTATCTCTCGCTAGAGACCCCCGAGGAATATCAGCGTGACGTACGCATCCTGGGACAAATTTTCCAGAATCCACAGCGGGCTGAGGAATTAGTTGGTTATTTTGATGCTCAGGTTCGAAACGTAACACAGCCTCTGCAAGGACTCGCACCGGAGCAAAAGCCGCGCACGCTGTTGCTCTATTATTCCGATCGCGATGGTCAGGTGGCGTTTAATGTCGCCCCAAAAACCTGGATGCAAACGATCATGACCGAACTGGCGGGCGGGCGCCCGGTTTGGACGGACATTGGGTTGGGAAGTGGTTGGACCAAGGTGAATTTGGAGCAAATTGCGGCATGGGATGCGGATGTGATCGCCATCATCGCTTATACGGCTAACCCCGATGAGGTGGTAACGCGCCTGAAGGCCGACCCGCAATGGCGGGCGATGCGAGCAGTGCGAGAAGGCCGACTGTATGCGTTTCCCAAGGATTTCTACTCCTGGGATCAGCCGGACGTGCGTTGGGTGTTGGGTTTACGCTGGCTGGCCTGGCGCCTGCATCCCGATGCTTACCCTGGGCTGGATATGATGCAGGAAACCCGCACCTTCTTCGAACAATTATATGGGATTGATGCAAACACGATCGAATCCCGCCTTCTGCCTCTCTTAAAAGGGGACTTAAAGTGAACTTAACCTCCTCCGCGCGATCCCTGGGTTTGACTCCACGTGCCTCACCCTGGTCAGAAAGCCGGGCGCGCTCCCAACAACGCCTGCTGTGGCTGGGGTTGCTTCTGATGGTTGTGTTAGGGGTCTCACTCTTCCTGGGACGCTATCCCCAAGTGGGCTTCTTGACTCCGGCGCAACTCCGTGAAGATGCGCTTGCCCAGCGCTTGATTTTAAATTTACGCCTGCCGCGCCTGCTGGCCGCGGCCATGATAGGGATGAGCCTGGCTGGGGCGGGTTTGGTGCTTCAAATGGTGTTCAGCAACCCGCTGGTCGAGCCAGGATTTCTGGGTGTATCACAAGCCGCGGCATTTGGCGCTGCATTGAGCATCATCTTTTTCGGGGGGGCTGCCTGGGGTATTCAGGTCAGTGCCGTGATTTTTGGGTTAGGTGGGTTGGCACTTTCTTATGTACTGGCGCGACGGGTGCGCTATGGCGGTTGGGTGTTGCGCCTGTTGCTCTCGGGAATCGCGGTTTCGGCGTTTTTCGCCTCAGGCGTGGGGCTGGTCAAATACTTGGCTGACCCCCTGCGCCAGTTGCCGGAGATCACTTTCTGGTTGTTAGGCGGGTTATCAAGTGTAACCTGGCGTCCGTTTGTGACGGCTCTACCCCTGATGGTGGTGGGATTAACGATTTTGGTCTTGATGCGGTGGCGCTTAAACTTGCTTGCCTTGGAAGATGAAGTGGCTTTTTCATTAGGTGTTGCGGTACATCGTGAGCGACTCTTGGTTCTTTTAGCAGCTGTGATGGTTACGGCAGCGTCAATTTCTATCGGCGGATTGATTGGCTGGGTGGGGTTGCTGGTGCCGCAATTGGCGCGGCGTTTGAGTGGCGCGGATGCACGCTTCGCCTTACCCACGGCACTGCTTTTAGGTGGTGTGTTTGTTGTGATTTGCGACGATTTAGCCCGTATCTTGAGTGCGGGTGAAATCCCCCTGGGTGTGTTGACCTCGCTTTTGGGTGCAATAGGGTTCCTACTGCTCATGACCTGGCCGTCGGTGAAGTCGGTGAAGGTATGAGTCATGACGGACATCATTCTGCGATTCGAAAACGTGACCTTTCGTTATCCCGAAATCCTATCCGAAGCATTGCAGGGACTTACCCTAGATGTGCCCCGTAGCAAGGTCACAGCCATTTTGGGACCGAATGGCGCGGGAAAAACCACCCTTTTACGCCTGGCTTATGGGCGTTATGTTCCGACGCGAGGGCAGATCTGGCTTGAGGGTCGCCTCCTGGGGGCGTACACGCGGCAGGAAATCGGGCGGATGGTGGCGTTAGTACCTCAACGTGAAGCCAATCCCTTTGCCTATTCCCTGCTGGAATATGTGCTTTTGGGACGTGCGCCTTATCTACTGCCTTTGCAAATGCCTGCGGCATCTGATGTGGCCATTGCTTGGGAAGCGTTGGAACGAGTGGGACTGCACCATCTGGCGCGTCGTTCAGTGCAGGCTTTGAGTGGAGGGGAATACCAATTGTTGCTGGTGGCGCGGGCACTGGCACAGCAGCCACGGCTCTTGCTTTTGGATGAGCCTACTTCACACCTTGACCTGGCCAATAAAAAACGCCTGATTGAGTGCCTTAGAAGCCTGGTCAGTGCTGGGGTTACTATTCTCATGACCTCGCATGAGCCAGACGTGGTCTCTGCTTTGGCACAGCATGTTATCTTGATGCGCGAGGGGCGGGTCTTGCACAGTGGGCCTTTGGATGCGTTATGGACGGCTGAGGCGTTGAGCGAGACTTATAACGTTCCTTTGCGGGTTTGGACGTTCGATGGACATCGCTATGTGACGTGGGAGTCGTGAATGACGTTGTTTTCACCCCATTTGTGGATTTTCACCGGCGATATCGGCATTGGAAAAACAAGTGTTTGCCAACGATTGGTAAATGAGGCTCGTAGCCTGGATTGGGATGTTGCTGGGATCCTGAGTCCTGGCCTTTATCAGGCTGGGCAAAAGGTGGCCATCGAGGCCGTAAATTTACGCAGCGGAGAGCGCCGTACTTTAGCGTGGCGGGTAAACAGCGGGGAGATCGTGGAAGGTGAGGTTATTCACACCCAAGAATGGTGTTTTGACCGCGACACCTTGCAATGGGGAAATAGCGTATTTGAGGCGGCTGCGCCATGTGATTTTCTGGTGGTAGATGAGATTGGACCATTGGAACTCGAACGGGGGGAAGGCTGGGTGGCTGCTCTCGCGGCATTGGCCTCCCGCGCCTATCGTTTGGGGGTGGTCGTGTTGCGGCCATCCCTGCTCTCACATGCAGCGCGCTGGGCACCGGCGCGGGTTTTGGTTATTCGTCATCCCGGCCAATCTGTGACTCTGGCTGACCTGCTGGAAGAAGACGGATGCCAACCTAAATAATGTATTCGTGGCGTGGAGGCAGCGTTTGATGTTCTTTCACCCAACGCGTGATTTGAGGGATCACTTCGGCCAGGGAGATCATCTGGGAATGACTACTATTGCGCCACTTAACCTCTACGGTGGCTGTCTCTAGTGTGCGCGGGCTGAGGGTGAGGCGCAGCGGTGACCCGATCAAGTCAGCGTCGTTGAATTTGACCCCTGGGCTCGCCTCACGGTCATCGTAGAGGACGCTGATCCCGGTGGTTTGGAGCAGTCCGTACAGGCGCTCGGCTTCCTCAATCACGTGCGGGGCTTTGCGCCCACCTAAGGCAACCAGGTGAACGGCATATGGTGCAAGAGGTACTGGCCAGATCAGACCGTGTTCGTCATGGTACTGTTCGGCCAGGGCTACGATTAGGGCTTCTAAACTAAGCCGGAAATACGCGAAAAAGATGGGGCGGCTCTGCCCGTTTTCATCCAGGAAAGTTGCCCCCTCCAGTGCACCCGGGGCCGTTACCCAGGCCAAGGGCAAACCGCTAGCCTTGACCAAAGGAGCAGCACAATAAGGACAAGGGTCGCCCGGCTCGGCCAGGGTTATGTCGCTGATTAGGTCGGCGTTGAAATCACGCCCGAAATTAACATGGCGTAGGTGGGCGTCAGGTTGATTGGCGCCAGCCACAAGGTTGGGGGAATGCGGGATCAGATCATCTACGATAATCTTTACCCCTGGTTTCAGTCTGATAGGTGAAGCATAACCGGGAACTGCCCCAACTGCCGTGATTGCTTCGGAGGGAGCAGGCCGCAGGTGACGCGCGCCAAGCACACTGGCAAGTTTGGCTTCGCTAAGGGTGCGGTCGCCACGCACTACTGCCAGGACCAGATACTCGGGACTCTCATTTTCGGTCTGGGCCAGATAAAAGACGGCTTTGGCCAGACGGGAGGCCGGAAGGCCAAGAAAAACGGAAAGGTCACGGATGGTTTGTATCCCTGGTGTTGAGATAAGTTCTATAGGGAGAACAGGTTCGGGAGATAACTCGGGTTTTTTGAAGGTAGCAAAGGCTTCTATGGCGGCATAAGGGCATTGAGGACAATGCAGTATAGACAAATGACTTTGGGGATATGGTGCCCAAATTAATTGAGGCGAAAGGGTGCTTGGGAGGCCAGCATGGGCTAAGTGCACTGGCAGATCCAGGCGTTGCAAAGTATTTCCAATGGCTTGGAGGTAGCGCCGTTGGAAACTTTCCAAAGCGGTGGGTGCACTTACCAAGGCAAAGGATTCCAGCACCAAGCCCTGGGTTAGATGGAGCGGAGAAATACCTTCCCAAGGCGCAGATGCCAATGGTGATACGTGGTAGAAGATAAAGGGCAATTGGCGATAGGTTTGGAGATCGTGCTGGGCGAGTGCACGAACCGCTTCAAGTTGGGTTGCTGCCAGGGGCGAGGTGGGTGCGGACTCATACCATGCTTG
The DNA here is from genome assembly GCF_056331585.1 of Thermanaerothrix sp. Classification (NCBI taxonomy): domain Bacteria; kingdom Bacillati; phylum Chloroflexota; class Anaerolineae; order Anaerolineales; family Anaerolineaceae; genus Thermanaerothrix; species Thermanaerothrix sp. The sequence goes on along the minus strand of NZ_JBWGPQ010000008.1, from coordinate 5,524 downwards.
TGCCAGGGTATCCCAGGGGGTGGGAGAGGACAGAGTTGTAGGTGGTGGTAAATATATCCGCTGGGCTTCCAGGTGGTCCATTTCGGATTCAAGAAGGCGCAATACATGCTCTAAAATGCGCTTTCCTAACGGGAGATAAGCCCATCCTGCCCCAAACAGCCGGAGGTAACCGGCGCGGACTAACCAGGCTAGACCCTCCATAGGACAATTGGCCGGTGCTTCGCGGAGGGTGGGGGGAAAAAGGTGAGAGAGACGCATGGCGGCGGTTACTTCGAGTCAGTCTATCCAATCGTCAGGTTCGATATGGACGTAAGCCCGATCCACTTCCGGGATGGATTCGACGCGGGCAATCACTTCGTCGCAGATGCGGTGGGTTTCAACCAGGGGAGTGGAGCCGTCCACATTGATGTGCAGGTCGGCAACCAGGCGCGGGCCAGCGTAATCAGTCATCAGGTGATGAACGCGCAAGACACCCGGTACCGATTGGGCCGCCTCAACGATCTTGTGACGGAGCTCTTCAGAAGCACCGGCGCCGGTCAAGTAGTTCAGATTCTCACGTCCGGCCCGGTAGGCAGCGCGGAAGATCCACAAGGCGACCAGGAATCCGGCGATGGGGTCAAGTAAGGGATGGACGAACTTCGATCCCGCCGCACCGATAAAGGCGGCGGTAGAGGTCAAGACATCACTAAGATTATCCTGGGCGGTGGTGCGAAGCGTTGGGCTATGGAGTTTAATCGCCAAGCGGGTGATTGCGAAGTACATGCCCGCTTTCACACCTGCGCTGAAGAGCAGCACTAAAGTGGGTAACCCGGGTTCGATGGCCAGCCCTCCGGCCAGAAAGCGTTGCAGTGAGGCACGCGCAGCCTCGAATCCGGCAAAGGTCATCGAGAGGGTAACCATTAGGCCAACCAGAGGTTCAAACCGGCTGTGACCCTGAGGATGAGTGAGATCCGGTGGGCGCTGGGCTAGCCACAAACCAAAGACCATTAGCAATGAATAGACGACGTCCGAGGCAGAGTTTGCTGCGTCAGCGTACAGTGCAACGCTGCCCGATAGGTAGGCTGCCAGTGCTTTTAAACTTACCAAGAAAATATTGCCCCCTAAGGTGATCCAAAGCGCCTGGCGATACCACGCTTGCACTTGAGGTTGAGGTTTATAGTCGCGCACCCACCGCATGATAGTGGCTGTTACTCCGTTTGTTTGGTTCCATGGTTGCCAGATTAGGTCCTGGCACTTGTTTCGTACCTTTTCAGCGCATAGTTTACCATAGAAGGTTAACGGTTCTGCTAATTGGTGAAACATCTTTGGTCGCAAGAGCCAGGATGAGGCCATTCCCTTGCCCCCGACTGGCCGTTGAGGCGTCATTTTAGCCCAAGGATGGAGATTTTCACCTGACCCAAGGTGAACCAATGCAGAATTCTAACCCATTGGCCTGTCCGTCGGAAATAAGGCGGCAGTTCGGCGAACTCTATCACGTCAAATCCAAAGCGAGTGTAAAAGTCTATCAGTTCGGTTCGGCAGGTCAGGTACAACGGAGGCGGGTTTTCTGCCAACAATTGACGGATAATGGCACTGGCGACCCCGCGCCTGCGCCATTTGCGCTGCACGGCAATTGAAGCCAGTTCACGCGAACCGTCGAAATGGGGTTTTACCTGCCCGCAGCCGATGATATGTTCATCCTCGTCTATGGCCAGCCAAAAACGTCGCCAATCCAGCCCAAACGGGTTGAGCCGCTCAGCGTATATTAAGCGGCGGATGGGCATGGCATCCTTGGCTTCGGCACGGCGTAAGCGATACATAAGGCAAACATCCTGAATTATATAATAAGCGCTGGGACTAATTATATAATGAGCGGTTAAAGGAATTTTCTCATTCACGTTCTTGTCATCGCGAGGAATTTTTACGGGGGTGTTTTTTCGGAAGCAAAGGGTGGGAGATGAACGCCAGTTATTTTGTGCTTCACGTGTTGATCGGCATTTCAATCTTAATTTCGCTCGTTTATAACCAATGTTGGAATTTCTCTTGCTTTTCTGCGCTTTCGCCTATATAATGTTAGACACTTCATATCCAAAACGCGCTGACCAGGACGAGTAGCCGCAGTGCGCGCCGACAGAGAAGGGGCATCATAGGTTGAGAATGCCCTGCGGACAGGCGGCGGCGAAAACCACCTGCGAGCGGAAGCCTGAACGGGAGTTAATCCCAAGTAAGGTGAACGGTTGACCCCGTTATTGGTCGTAACGAGATGGTCGGTGATTAAACCGACTAATCTGGGTGGAACCGCGAGCGCCGAACGCTTGCCCCAGAGCGGGCAGGCGTTCTTCGTTATTTTAGAGAGGTGTACAGATAAAAGGAGGTTAATCATGCCGCAGGAAAAACAAAAAGAACGCTACGAAGACTCATGGCTTTACCGCATTCGTCATTCGGCGGCGCATATTATGGCCCAAGCCGTGCTGGAAATGTTCCCAAACGGCAAAATTGCCATTGGGCCGCCCATCGAGGACGGGTTTTACTATGATTTTGATCTTCCCCGTCCGCTAACCCCGGAAGATTTGGAGAAGATTGAACAGAGGATGCGCGAGATTATCAAAGGGGATTACCCCTTCGTCAAAAAGGTGATCACGGCCGACGAGGCGCGCCAGATTTTCCGTGATCAGCCCTATAAACTGGAGTTGATTGATGGGTTGGAAGCTGGCGGAATGGACGAGGATGGCAATCCGCTTACGGAAAAGCCGGAGATCTCCATCTATGCCCATGATAAGTTTGTGGATTTGTGCCGCGGGCCGCATGTCGAACGCACTGGGCAGATTAACCCCGATGCGATCAAGTTGCTCAATGTGGCTGGGGCTTATTGGCGCGGCGATGAACGCCGTCCCATGCTTCAGCGCATTTACGGCACTGCCTGGGAGACACCGGAGCAACTTCAACATTACTTATGGAAACTGGAAGAAGCCAAAAAACGCGATCACCGTAAGCTTGGCAAAGACCTCGATCTCTTCAGCATCAATCCGGAAGTTGGTGCAGGCTTAATCCTGTGGCATCCTAAAGGCGGGATGATCCGTCATTTGGTGGAGCAGTATTGCAAAGAAGAACATCTCAAACATGGCTATGTGCCGGTCTATACCCCGCATATTGGGCGGAGTACGTTGTGGGAGACCAGCGGTCACCTGCATTGGTACCGCGAGAACATGTATCCGGCGATGCAGGTGGAAAACGAGGAATATCTGCTCAAACCGATGAATTGTCCCTTCCATATCATGATTTACAAGAGCCAGATCCGCAGTTACCGCGAGTTACCGATCCGGATGGCGGAATGGGGCACAGTTTATCGCTATGAGCGGAGTGGGGTCCTGCATGGCCTGTTGCGGGTGCGCGGCTTTACCCAGGATGATGCGCACATTTTCTGCCGTCCCGACCAGATGCCGCAAGAGATTGACAGTACCTTGCAGTTCTGCTTGCACATCCTGCGCCGTTTCGGAATGACCAACTTCCATGCCTACCTCTCCACCCGCGATCCCCAAAAGTTTGCCGGGCGGGTTGAGGATTGGGAAAAAGCAACCGAGGCCCTGCGTCAGGCACTTGAGCGCGCCAGCATTGACTATGACATTGACGAAGGCGGTGCGGCGTTCTATGGGCCAAAGATTGACCTGAAGATGATTGACGCTTTGGGGCGCGAATGGCAGCTAAGTACCATTCAATTTGACTTCAATCTGCCCGAACGCTTTGAACTGGAATACATCGGTGAGGATGGTCAACCGCACCGTCCGTTCATGATCCACCGTGCCCTTCTGGGCTCAATGGAACGGTTCATGGGCGTGCTGATCGAGCACTACGCCGGCGCCTTTCCGGTGTGGCTGGCCCCGGTGCAGGCGGTGCTCATCCCAATTGCGGATCGCCATCTGGATTACGCTTACCAGGTGGCCGAAAAATTGCGTGCGCAAGGGCTACGCGTGGAGGTGGATGAGCGTCCGGAACGGATGAACGCCAAGATTCGCGACGCGCAGTTGCAAAAGATCCCGTATATGCTGGTCGTAGGCGATAAAGAGGCCGCAGAAGGAAAAGTGGCGTTGCGTCTGCGCAATGGTGAGAATCCCGGTCCAATGTCGTTGGATGCCTTCATGGCCCGGGCCCAAGAGGATATCACCGAAGGGCGTTGAGGATCGGTCAATTGTAAGTTTGTGATTAACCGGTCAGGCGCCATGGGTTTCGGAACCCAGGCGCCTGACGGCTTCTCCTCCTAGATTTGGCGCAACGGTTTAGGGCAGGAAGTCGTGGGGGTTGACTTTGCCGTAAACATCATGGCGCATTTCAAAGTGCAGGTGCGGCCCACTGGAGCGTCCGGTGCTTCCCATTAGACCGATCAGGTCACCCTGATAAACGCTTTGACCACATACGACGTTGATCTGGCTGAGGTGGGCGTAGAGCGTTTGCCAACCGTTACCATGATCAATCACGATGACGTTGCCGTAGCCCCAGTCGTTCCAACCGGCGTAGACGATAACGCCGTTATCGGCGGCATAAATAGCAACTCCGATCGCGCCACCAATATCAATCCCATAATGGTTGGTTGAGGGTGAGTAATCATAGCCTGAGATCCACTTAGAGGGAGTGGGCCAGATGAAGGAACCCGTGCCCACCGCGCCCTCGGTGATGACGCCACAGGCGCCGGGACCCATGATCTTGGCTACACCAGGGTTCTGGCGGGTGATGCGGGGAGCACTCCAGGTGACGAACTCGCGCCGACCGCCGGGGACAAAGATTTTTGTGCCGGCTTCAATGTTGGGATGAGAAAGATCACCCAGCTTGGTCGGGTCAAGGTGATTGCCCGGCCAGTTGATGATATCTTCGGGTTTGACCTTAAAAAATTCGGCTACTTTATTGAGACTGTCGCCCTCATGCCAAGTGTAAAGCAGGCCATCGGTAGGCAGGATGTTGAGCATCTGGCCGGGTTGTAAAAAGTGGGGATTATCGTAGAGGATATCGTAGTTACCCCACAAGATTGTCTCGGGTTTGAGGCCGAACTTCTCAGCAATCCCGAAGATCGTATCGCCTTTCTGAACCTCATATTGCGTGATCTCAAAGCGCGGACGGCTGGGGAGGATGGTCTTTAGTTGCGTACGGCGCACCACACCGTTGATGGCAACCTCGGTATCGGGGAAGGTGAAGGCAGGGATGGTTATCGTGGGTGTGGCAGTGGGCAAGGCTGCGGCTTGTGCTGCTCCCCCTGCGGCCAGAGGTGTGCTCTGTGGGGATAAGTTTCCCATCACCGCGACCACAATGAGGATAAGAACCAGCGATGCCAATCCTGAGGCAATGCGCAACGTTATCTCACCCAACCCCATGCGGGTCAGGTGATCCCACCAGTCGGGAAAATATTTTACTGGGTCGGAAGATTTCGGAGCATCTGCCCCGTTTAAGTCAAAGTTGGCTGTTTCTTTTTCTGCATGTAAAGGATGCATGCCTTGCACCTCACAGTGTCAATATATCACAAAATTTGGCGCAACGTCAAGCGCTATGGGTTGGGGAG
>NZ_JBWGPQ010000007.1:14720-95898 GCF_056331585.1 Thermanaerothrix sp. | reverse complement strand
ACCCATCACCCTCCCGCCCATAACACTGCCCGATTGCGCATATTGAGAATTGCTGCCCCCGCCCGTATGTCCTTGACATTCCAGTAACTGGAAGGTGTATACTGATCCCATGGGAAAGGAGGTTCTCTATGCGTATTCAAGCCCTAGCCCAACAAACAGGGGTGCCGGCCCGGACCATTCGTTTTTATGAGACCATTGGTCTCCTACCCCCTCCACAACGCCAGCCCAATGGTTATCGCGATTACACCCTGGAAGATGTTGAGCGGCTGCGCCTGGTAGCTGGTGCCCGCCGCCTGGGTCTCGCATTAGAGGATATCCGCCAAATATTAGCCCTGCGCGATCGCCATGAGGCCCCTTGCCGTACCCTGCTTATTATGCTGGAGCACAAAGCCGAAGAAATCGCCCACCTGATCCGTGACTTACAACACCTTGAGCAGGAATTGCGCGCCTTGCATGCCTTAGGCATCACCTTGTCGCTAAATGACATCGAGGGCAAAGACTGTATCTGCCATCTTATTAGCGCGCAACCCGATCCGACTTTTACCATTCCAAACGAGGAGCCAGAATGAACGAGCCTTTTGTTTATAAAATTGAACTGGACGTTCGGGGGATGTCGTGTGAAGCGTGTGAACGGCATGTGCAGCACGCCTTGCAATCTGTGACGGGGGTACAAAGTGTCGTGGTGCCAGGCTGGCAATCCGGGCAGGCAGATGTGATAGCCACATCAGAAACTAACCTAGATGAACTAATCACTGCAGTGGCGCGCGCAGGCTATACCGCCACCGTGCGAGCCGTGAATTCCCTTTCGCCACAGTCTGCCAGTTCATTGCCTGACGCATTAAACCCCGATTTTGACCTGATCATTGTTGGCGGTGGCTCGGCTGGCTTCGCGGCCGCCATCCGCGCCAGTGAGTTGGGGGCATCGGTGGCTATCATAAATGCCGGCCCAATTGGGGGGACCTGCGTTAATGTGGGCTGCGTGCCCTCTAAAACCCTGATCCGCGCTGTGGGGACCTATTACCAGGCAGGACGCCATCCCTTTCAGGGCATCCAGACCGTCGCCGGTAACCTGAATTGGGCGCAAGTCATCGCTCAGAAAGAGGCACTCGTCGCAGAATTGCGCCAGCGTAAGTATGTCGATGTCCTCAAAGCCTATCCCCAGATTAAGTTGATCGAGGGACAGGCGCGCCTGGGCCCTCAGCACGAGGTTTACGTGGACGGAAAATCGCTCCGCTACCGAAAACTCATCCTTGCGACTGGCGCTTCCCCCTGGATTCCGCCCCTCCCCGGCCTAGCCAATACCCCCTACCTAACCAGTACCACCGCGCTCAGCCTCCGCGAATTACCGCGCTCCTTAATCGTTCTGGGTGCCAATGCAGTGGGTTTGGAACTGGCACAGATGTTTGCCCGCGCCGGCACCTATGTGACCGTGTTAGAAGTTATGCCTTCCATAGCACCTTTTGAGGATGAGGATATCCGCCGCACCCTGGCAGAATACATGGTAGAAGAAGGACTCACGCTGATCGCTGATTTTCACGCCTCGGAAGTCACCTATCAGAATGGTCGCTTCACGCTAAAAGGACAGCAAGGTGGACGGGTTGCATCCTTTTCTGCGGAACAATTGCTGGTGGCAACCGGGCGCCGCCCCAATACAGCCGGGCTAGAATTGGAAACCGTGGGGATAAAACCGGGCGAACGAGGTGAAATTCCCGTCAATGCTTTGCTTCAAACAGCGCATCCGGACATCTTTGCGGCCGGGGACGTGATCGGGCGGGACATGTTCGTTTATGTAGCTGCCTATGCCGGGAGTCTGGCAGCCGAGAATGCGCTTACCGGTGCGGGACGTGTATATGATACTACCACCATCCCTCGCGTCACCTTCACCGATCCTCAAATCGCCTCCGTTGGCATGACCGAGGCGCAAGCCCGCCAGGCGGGATTAGATATCCAAACTACACTATTGCCAATGCAGGATGTGCCGCGTGCTTTCGTAGCCCGGGATCCACGCGGTCTAATCAAACTCATCATGGACAAATCCACCGGTAAACTGGTAGGTGCCCATATCTTGGCGCCGGAAGCAGGTGAAATGATCCAGGTGGCTGTGTTGGCACTTCGTTTTGGAATTTCGGTCCAAGCCCTGCAAGAGACCCTCTTCCCTTACCTTACTAACGTAGAAGGGATTCGCTTGGCTCTGCTCTCCTTCTCCAAAGACGTGAAGCTGTTGAGTTGCTGTGCGGGTTAATGCTGGCGGCGTTGCTTGCGGGCCGGAAGAGATGAGCCTGTCCCGAGAAATGATAGGCTTATTAGCCCGCTTCGATGGCATAGTCATACGTAATTTCGGCCACGCCGCGCACCGTAGCCGCCACCGAGCAGTACTTCTCTTCTGAGAGTCGAATCGCCTGTTCAACCGCTTCGGCAGTCAGCCCATCCCCCTGCAGCGCATAGTGGATATGAATGCGGCGAAAGGTCCACGGAGGATCGTTATCCTGCTCCCCCCGGACCGTGATCCGCAAGGCCTGCAAATCCAGGCGTTTCTTGCGCAAGATCTCCACGACATCTACCGCTGTGCATGCCGCCAACGCGACAAGAAGTAACTCCGAGGGCTTCATCCCCACCCCTTCATCCGGGGTTGAGAGCACCACGCTGTGCTGGGTCGAATCCACCCCCACAAAGCGCTTGCCGCCGATCCATTCAACCATTGCCGTTGCCACGTTTACTTCTCCCAGGTCAAAAAGCATTAGACGGCTCTAGTTTAATAGCAAACAGTTATTATGGCGAGCCAGCGCAAAAATTTTAAGACCTGGCTCCTCCAATCAGATATAACGCACGGCGCGCCATTCCCTCCACCGAGAGCCCTTCCCAATCCGCGCGCGCTGCAGCCAGGTCGTCTGCGCTCAACACGCTGAGATCCAAGTGCTGGCGTAACACCTCGGCGCGGCGGCGAATCTCGTAAACCGCCTGAGGATGGCTCTGCACCTGTTCGAGCAGGACCAGCGCCAGTGCTACTTTCCCCTGGCGCTCCCATATTCCGGCCAGGTTGGTCAGAATCTCCAACAGCAGGGGCCAGGCCTGGCTCTCCAGGGCAACAACCAGCCCGTGCCCAAAAGCATCAATGGCCGCTTCCAGTTCTCCCAATCCCAGCGCTACCTTACCCAGCGAATCGAGCACCGCCGCGCGCAGGGCGGCCGCCCCCACCCGCTGCGCCATCTCCAAACTCTCGTTGAGTAGCGCACGGGCTTGCACATAGTCCCCATTCTCTAAGGCTACATTGGCCAGGTTGTTCAACGCTCGCGCGATCTGTCCCTCATAATGCAGGGTACGCCCCACATCCAACGCTTGGCGGAAGTAATGGGCAGCCAGGGAGTTTTCCCCGCGCTGGTAGGCCACCACTCCCAGGTGATTGATACCTTCGCATACTGCGCGCAGGTCGCCGATGCGCCGGAAAAAATGCAATGCTTGTTGCAACCTTTCTTGGGCTTCATCCAGCCGTCCTACCGCGCGCAGGGTATTGGCCAGGCTGTCCAGCGCAGTGGCGTAGGCTTGGGTTTCCGCTTCCATTTGGAGCAATTCCAAGGTTCTCTCCAGCATCTTTAGGCTCTCCGGATAGTCCCCCAAATGATAGGCAAACTCGCCTCGCCGCACCAGCACCCGTCCCAAGAAGCGCTGCACCTCACTTTCGTTAGCGGTATCCACTTCCGTCAGGGCTTGGAGTGTCTCATTCAACCAATGCGCTGCCTCCATAAAGCGCCCCCGCGTGCCCAGCATACTGCTAAGCGTATCCAGCGCTGGCAGAAGCAAATCAAAACGCTGGTGACCCAATGCCCATCCCCAGGCATGGCGCAGGTTGGGATAATCTTGCTCCAGCATCCGAAGCACCCGGGCTTGATCGGCCCCATACAGGGCATGGCCAATCTGGGCTACCTGCGACAGCATCCACTCTGCATGGCGACGGCGGGCCTCTTCGGCCAGTGTAGGGAAGGCACGCAGGCGCTCCTCGGCGTACTGATGCAACAAGGGATGGGCACGATACCACCCTTCAGTTTCTAAGTTGAGGTAAGCCTTGCTCACCAATCCATCCAAGAAGAAGATCGAAGCATCCGCAACCGCCCTTGCCGCCTCGGCGGTAAAACCTCCGCGAAAAACACTCAAGCGCAGTAAAACGCGCTGTTCTTCAGTGGAAAAGAGATTCCAAAATCCATCCAAGACATTCTGTAAGCGTTGCTCGCCCGCACGATCCGTCCCGCCTTGCTCCATCCAGGGTGGACGTTGGCGGATGAGATGAGCAGCCTCGGCCAGACCCAACGAAGCAGCCCAGGAAGCCACAATCTGAATTGCAAGGGGTAATCCCCCGCTCATCTGACAGAGTTCAACCACGTGCTGGTGATTATCCACAGCTATGCCAAAAGCAGGCTGCAATTGCTGCGCTCGCTGTAGGAACAACTGCACGGCTGGATAGGCCTCCAATCCCTCAATGGCCGACGAAGGAGGGCAGGCTAATCCTCGCAGTGGAAAGAGCCATTCCGCCGGTAGATACAACGCATCACGACTGGTTGCCAGAAGATAGACCCGCGGTGCCCTATTCAAGCATTGCCAAAAGAAGGTGCGTAGTTCAGGATGCTGTTCCACATCTTCCAACAAGAGCAATGTGTGACGCGTACGCAGGTGCTCAAGCAACTGATCCCAGGGAGAAATGGAGGATGTTTGAAACGTCAGGCCTAGCACCTCGCCCAAACCGATGGCCACCTCATCCAGGGAACGATCTCCTGTTACCGAATAGTGAAAGACCCCATCCGGAAAATCTTCCAGGTGTTCCCAAGCCACCTGCATTGCCAGACGGGATTTGCCCACTCCACCTGGGCCGAGCACGACCACCAGGCGACGCTGGAACAGTTGCCGTTCTAACGCCCATATCTCCTCTTCACGTCCCACCAGGGGCGGCCAAAGCAGCGGTTCGGGCAGGTTATGGGACGAACGCACCGGGCGTAATTGCGCCGGATTGAACGTCGGCCAGGCGGATGACATTTGGAATCGCCACCCCTCTGCGGTGGGTAGCAGCACCTGATGTGCCATCAATCCCTCAATCAGGTCTTCCAGCGCCCCGGGCAAGCCACCGCTCGCCGCATGTAGCCAGGCTAGAATTGCCGCTGGGGGTTCCATCTGCAACATCTGGCGTACCCACAAGCGCGTGCCGTATTCCGAAAGCGGTTGCAACTGGATCACACGAAACAGCGGTGCGCGGAAATCGCCGGCCATGGCCGATGTGGTGTAAGCAATCCCAAGCGGCCAGGGGGTAGCCTCACTCAGCAACGTTCGGACTGCCTGCAGTGAAGCCGCATCCATCCAGGCCGGGTTGTCCAGGGTGACTAGCAGCCCACGTGCATTCTGCCGGGCCACTTCACGAAAGAGAGCGGCAAAAAATGGCGTTAATCCCTGGGTGGGAAGCACCTCTAACGGCCAGGCGCGAGCCGCCTCATTGAGCACCCCCAAGTAGCGGCGCGAACGGGCTGGGTTACCGCTCAACGCCAGCACGGCCAATCCGCGTAAACGCGCCAGGCGCTGCACTTCTTCCAGAAAGCGCGTTTTACCACCCCGAGGGGGCGCCTCAATGCGCAGGACCCCATGATGATGCACCTCTAAATCGTTGAGCCATGAGCGCAGAGCATCCAGTGCCGCCTCGCGCTCGATCAGTCGTGGTGGCATTAAAGGGTGGCGGTGCCATTCTGCCGGTGGGTTATTCGGCCCCACCACGTGCCCCTTACCACTGCGTTTAGCCTGATAGTGGCGGCGGTCGGCCACTTCGAGCAGTGTTTCCACATCCATCCCATCTTGCGGAAACAACGCTACGCCCAGGCTCAGGCGCAGACGCAAGGGAGGGTCACCATCAAAGTCTTGTTCCTGAATGGCGGTGACCAGGGCTTCCCCCAGCGCCACCGCCGCGTCGGAATCCACAGCCGGTAGGATGATTAAGAACTCGTCCCCGCCATAGCGCACAACTTGGCCCCGATCACCCACAAAAGCACGCAGATACGACCCCAATTCGGCCAGAATGACATCGCCGCGCGCATGGCCGAAAGCATCATTGATGGATTTAAAATCATCCAGGTCCAGAAAAAATAACGTCAGTGGTTGCTCACACGATTGTGCCTGAGCCAGCGCCGCTTGCAACAACGGCATCAGCGCACCGCGGGAATAAACGCCGGTTAATGTATCCAGGGGAAAACTCACTCCACACCTGTACTTTCTACATATCCCCGTCTTTATGTGCGCTTAATTCGTACGTCATGATGAGAAGAACTCTTTTTCCATCGGCAGGTGGCGGGTAAGGACGATGAAAACCCTTTAAAACGTATAACCCCCTCTATGGGGGTAAGATCTCGTTCTAGCGCGCTAGCGTGATTGCCATTTGGTAATATTCCAGCGGCAAATCGCGCTTGCGGGCAGCTACCTCAGCCAGATCCACTGCCACAACCTCGCGACCGCTCAACCCCACCATCACACCAAAACGTCCCTGGTGCAGGAATTCCACCGCCTTGGTACCTAAGCGCGAGGCCAGCAGGCGATCGAAGGCACTGGGCTTGCCCCCACGCTGAATGTGCCCCAGAATGGTCACACGCATGGTGAAGCCCACCTCCATCTCATCAATCTGGCTGGCCAGTTGGGTCACCGAAGGACGGGCGCCCTCCGCTGCCACGATGATAGCATGGGTCTTGCCACGGCGGTAGGCGTCTTGAATCGCCTGGGCAACCGCTTCCACCGAGGTCTCGATTTCAGGGATGAGCACCAGTTCTGCGCCGCTAATAATGCCGGCTTGTAACGCTAAGTAACCCGATTCGTGCCCCATGGTCTCAACCAGGAAGGCGCGGTTATGCGATGAAGCCGTATCGCGCAACTTATCAATGGCATCCACGATCGTGTTGAGCGCCGTATCTACACCGATGCAGATATCGGTACCGTAGATGTCGTTATCAATGCTGGCCGGTACACCCACTACCGGCACCCCGCGTTGGTGCAAAGCCAAAGCGCCCCGCTGACTGCCCCCGCCTCCGATGACCACCAGGGCATCCACACCGGCAGCGTTCAATTGGCGCAGGGCTTCCTGTTGAGCTGCGGGTTCCAGAAAGGTTTTACTGCGCGCCGTTTGCAAAATGGTACCGCCACGTTGCAGGATACCCCCCACATCGCGCGCACCCAAGGGTATAAGGTTCCCGCGAATCAGGCCATCAAACCCTCCCATCACCCCCAAAACCTTCATCTCATAATGTAAAGCTGTGCGCACCACAGCGCGAATGCAGGGGTTCATCCCCGGAGCATCACCACCAGCGGTCATCACGGCAAGGGTGCGAATCTTTGGCAGGGCATCCATGTCATCTCCCTGAGTCAGTGCAACGGTTTTCTGGATTGTACTCGACACCGCCCTGCGCGGGAAGGGGCGAAAGATTTTAGGCCACCCGTTTGGGATTGAGGTTAGCCAGCGTGGACTAGGGTGCCACGAATCTCACCCAACAGCGAGAGGCGCAAGGCATCTGGATCCCACAGGTTGAGTACCAAGATGGGTAGTTTATTCTCCATGCACAGGCTGATCGCGGTGCTATCCATCACCTCCAAGCGGCGGTTAAGGGTTTCGATGTAAGTCAGGCGGTCGAATTTAATGGCATTGGGGTTGCGTTTGGGATCGCTATCGTAAACGCCATCCACCTTAGTGGCTTTGATCAGCACATCGGCGTTGATCTCCATCGCGCGCAGAGCAGCGGCGGTATCGGTGGAGAAGTAGGGGTTGCCGGTGCCGCCACCAAAGATGACCACACGCCCTTTTTCCAGGTGGCGGATGGCGCGGCGGCGAATATACGGTTCGGCCACGGCGTGCATTTCGATTGCCGATTGCACCCGTACCACCACGCCCAAGCGTTCCAGAGCATCCATTAGCGCCAGTGCGTTCATGACGGTGGCAAGCATGCCCATATAATCGGCAGTGGCGCGGTCCATCCCAGCCTCCAGCCCAACCTTCCCGCGCCACAGATTGCCAGCGCCGATAACAATGGCCACGTCCACCCCCATCTCGCGCACCTCGCGAATGCGTTGAGCAATATCATCGGCGGCTTTGGGATCAATGCCATATTCTTGTGGTCCGGCCAACGCCTCCCCACTCAGTTTGAGCAGAATACGGCGGTACTTCAATCCTTCCATTGCGCAGACACCTCCAGTCAAAAAAGAGGCCAACCGTAACGGTTGGCCTCCGAGATGGCATTACGCCTCTTCGGTTGTTTCGCCCAGCGCCCAGCGTACGAAGCGCCTAATGACAATATTTTCACCCAAGGCGACGCGCACATCGTTGAGCAGATCTTGAATGGTCAGGCTCTCATCACGAATGTAGCGCTGGCGCAAGAGCACCGTCTCATCCTTGAATTTATTCAGGGCCCCCTCGACAATGCGGGGGATAATGTGCTCGGGCTTGCCCTCTTCGCGCGCCTTGGCCGCGGCGATTTGTGCCTCGTGGTCAAGCACCTCTTGCGGAATATCCTCCTCGCGGATGTAAAGCGGAGCGCTGGCGGCGATTTGAAGGGCCAATTCGTGGGCAAAGTGGCGGAATTTCTCGCTCTTGCCGACGAAATCGGTCTCGCAGTTGACCTCGACCATCACGCCCACGCGCCCATTGCCATGGGAATACAGTTCAATGACGCCCTCAGACGCCTTGCGGTCGGCGCGCTTGGCGGCGGAAGCCAACCCCTTCTCGCGCAGAATATCCACCGCTTTTTTAAAGTCGCCTTCAGCCTGCTCCAGGGCCTTGCGGCAGTCTAAAATGCCGGCATTGGTCGCCTCGCGCAGTTGCTTGATCATGTCCGTAGTAATGGTTGCCATACGATCTAATCCTCTCACCCAAAGATTTGCAAATAACGATGTATGATCGGCTCAGGCTTCTTCTTCGTCCTCAGCCTCGATCTCTTCAATGTCTTCGATTTCTTCCTCTTCTTCGTCCTCAATCGCCTTGCGCGCAGGGCGGCCGCTCAGTTTCGCCAGTGTCGCATCACCGAGTAAATCCTCATCGCCGATTTCTTCTTCATCCAGCATGGTGTAGCGAACGGCGGTAGATGCAACCGCAAAGGTAGGCTCGACCTCCTCTTCCACCGCTTCCTCTTTGCGCAGGGCCTTGCCTTCAAGCACGGCATCGGCAATTTTGCCTACCAGCAGTTTGATAGCGCGGATAGCGTCATCATTAGAAGGAATGACATAGTCCACCCCGGTGGGGTCGCAGTTAGTGTCCACCAAGGCAATCACCGGAATGTTCTTGAGATTGGCCTCGTGCACAGCGGTGGCTTCACGGCACACATCCACCACGAAAAGTAAGTCGGGTAAGCGCTTCATGGTGCGCAGACCACTGAGGCGGGTCTGTAGGCGGACGATCTCGCGCTCGATCAGCAGGCGTTCTTTCTTGGTGCGAGCCTGGAGTTCGCCGCTATCGCGCATTTTTTCCAACCGATCCAATTCCAGGATACGCTGATAGATGGTAATCCAATTGGTCAGGGTGCCGGGTAGCCAGCGCTCGACCACATAGGGCATGCCGCAGCGCTGAGCTTCCTCGCGGATAGTATCCTGAGCCTGGCGTTTGGTGCCCACAAAAAGCACCGTTCCACCCTTGGATACCGTATCCACGACCACCTTGTAGGCCTCATTGAGGGCTTTGACAGTTTGTTGCAGATCAATGATGTGGATTCCGTTACGCTCGGTGAAAATGTAGGGGCGCATCGCCGGATGCCATTTATTGGTGCGGTGGCCAAAATGCACCCCGCTTTCGAGAAGAGCCTTCATGGAAATGACATTAGCCATTACAAAAACTCCTTTCGGTTTGGCGTTATTCCTCCGCGGCTTCCTCCCATTCCCTCACCCCAACCGGGGCACGCCAGGATTGGTCTGACCGCGTGAGAGATGATAGGCTATCCTGAGCGGATAGCCGTCCAAGTATAACATAAATTTTTGAGAATCGTCCAGTTTCGCGCGGCCTGGGGGATGGCTAAATTTGCGAATCTCAAAAAAGAAGCCGTGATTGAGCGCCTTAAATCTCACTTAATTGCTCACTTATTTGCTGCCAAATTGGGACGAAAAACATCGCAACAACCAGCGCCACATAAGCCAGAGTCGTGGTTGAAAATTCCCTTTCCCTAAACCGCAAGTGTACCCTGATACACTATTTTAATCTTGCGTACCCTTCGTAAATTCACATGTCCATGTCTTACCTGCTGCCCCTGACCTCCTCCGCAGCCTTAGACCTGAACCTGAGCGGCGGTAAAGGGACAAACCTGGCACGCCTTATCCAAGCCGGATTGCCCGTGCCAGATGGCGTGGTGTTGAACACCGCGGCTTACCGCGAATTTGTGCGCGCCAACCACCTCGAAGCTGTGCTTGCCCTGGCCTGGCAGGCCGACCCGAACGTTCCCCTTGCCGACCTAGAAGCTCTCTCCGTGACCATTCGTCAGGCCTTCCATGCCGCGCCGATCCCAACCGAAATTGCCGCCGCCATCCAGGGGTGGTATCGGCAGGCCGGGCGACCTTCGCTGGCGGTGCGCTCCTCGGCGACTACCGAAGACTTACCCGGCCTCTCGTTTGCCGGTCAGCAGGACACCTTTCTCAATGTGCAAGGTGAAGATGCCCTGCTCCAAGCCGTGGTACGCTGTTGGAGTAGTTTGTGGACGGCGCGTGCCATTGGCTACCGCTTATACCATCGCGTCCCCCAGCACGACCTGGCACTAGCGGTTATTCTACAGGTGATGGTGCCCAGTCAGGTGGCGGGAGTCATGTTTACCGCCAATCCCCTGACCGGAAAGCGCAACGAGGTCGTGATCAATGCGGCTTTTGGCCTGGGCGAGGCGTTGGTTTCGGGGCGGGTGGAGCCCGATGAGTATGTGGTGGATACTCGTGCTCAGCGCATCCTCAAGAAATCATTGGGGCGCAAAGTCCCCTTCGCGGCAGTAGGGAGGCTCACGCCGCCTGAGGCAACACCCCCAGTCCAAGCATTGAGCGATGAAGCCATTCTGACCCTGGCACAACTGGGCCAGCGCATTGAAGCTCTGTACCACTTCCCTCAAGATATCGAGTGGGCCTGGGTAGATGGACTTTTTTATATCCTCCAGTCTCGTCCGATCACCGCGTTATACCCTTTGCCGGATGGACTACCTGAACAACCGCTGCACGTGCTCTTCTCCATGGGCGCCGTGCAGGGGATGTTAGACCCTATCACACCCCTGGGGCGAGAAATCATCTTGCACTTGTTCGTCGCCGGAGGACGGCTCTTGGGTTACCACCTTACCCCAACCACCCAGCGCGCTGTGTGGGTCGCGGGTGAACGCCTATGGGTTAATCTGACCCCCCTGCTGCATACGCGGGTCGGGCGGCGCTTTGTACCCCTGATGCTGGGCCTAATTGAACCTTCGACCCAGCAGGCGGTGCAGGACTTGCTGGATGACCCACAGATCGGGTGGGATACCCCTGTGCGCCTCAGCACCCGCCTGCGCCTGCTGCGTTTCGGCCTGCCGCTATTGGGTAATGTGTTCCTAAACCTTCTGACCCCAGATCATCGCCGAGAAGCGCTCATCGCGCGCTTTGAAGACTTCCTTAACACCTTGGAAACCGACTTGCAGCGTCTTCCGACGGACCCGCGGGCTAAGCTGGAGGCTCTGAGCGATGCCATTTCCCATTTATTCCACGCTTTGCCGGGCAAGGTGCGCTTGCTCATCGCCATCGTCGCCACCGGGATCGGGAGCTTGAACCTGCTGCGCTTGCTGGCGGCCCAAATCCCCGCCGGCACGCAGGGACGATCACGGCAGGAATGGGATGCGTTGGTGCTGGAATTGACACGTTCCCTGCCCTATAACCCGACCACAGCCATGGATCTGGCGTTATGGGCGATGGCCCAAGCGCTGAGGCAAAACCCCCTTGCCCGGGAGGAACTCACTACCCTTGCCCCGGTAGCCCTGGCTGCGGCGTATCGGGCCGGCCACTTGGCCGCGGAGACGCAACAGCAGGTAAGCCAATTTTTAGCCCGCTACGGCCGCCGCGGCTTGGCCGAGTTTGACCTCGGACGCCCGCGGTGGAACGAAGACCCCTCTCCGATCTTCGCCATTCTCCAAACGTATTTGAACTGGAATGAGCAGCAACCCATCCCCGATCAGGTCACTGCCCAGGGCGAAGCCCGCGCTCACCACGCCCTGACGCTCCTTGAAGCCGGCATCCGCCCTAGGCCGCTGGGATGGCTCAAGGTTCACCTGGTGCGTTTCTTCGGCCGCCGCGTGCGGGGACTCTTGGGGTTGCGCGAATACCCCAAATTTTTCCTGGTGCGTGTGATGGGTGCGATCCGCGAGGTCTTGCTCGCCGCTGGCCGCGAGCTGTGTGCCCAGGGGGTGTTGAGCCAACCGGATGACCTAGTTTTCCTGACCTTGGACGAACTGCGCGCTTTTGCCCGCGACCCCGGCAGTGCCGTTTGGCACGAGCGCATTGCTCAGCGGCGGCAGGTCTATGAACGCGAAATGCGACGGCGTCAGGTGCCACGCCTGTTACTCAGTGATGGGCGCGCGTTTTACGCTGGAATAAGCGTAAAAGAAGAAAGCGAGACCACATTGTGGGGTAGCCCAGTCTCACCAGGCATCGCCGAGGGGCGGGTACGCATTGTCTTTGACCCGCGCCAAGCCGATCTCCAACCGGACGAGATCCTCGTCTGCCCCGGCACCGATCCTTCCTGGACGCCGCTTTTCCTCTCTGCCGCCGGATTGATCATGGAGGTGGGTGGAATGATGACGCACGGCGCGGTGGTAGCGCGGGAATATGGCCTGCCGGCGGTCGTCGGCGTGGATCGCGCCACCCAGCGCCTGCATAATGGGCAGCGCATACGCCTGGACGGCGCCACCGGGCGGATTGACCTGCTGCTGGATGAAGCCTCTACCCAGCCCCTCCCTCGGCATTGTCCTGAGCGTGACCGGCCACCGGCTTTAGCGCATGACCTGGAGGGAGCGGAACATCGCATCGAGAGAGGCTAAGGTCGGCGTGAACGAGGTGGCTGGCTGGCGTTCCAGGTAAGCCATCACCGCGGCATAATACCCCATCCAATCTGCATTAGGATCGTTGAGGTCAGGCACGCCCACATCTGCCGCCGGCAAGCCGGGGTGGCTGAGGGGCATGGTGGCCACAATATACCAGGCACCATCTGCGCTGAGCCCCTGAAACTCATAAAGCAGGTCGCTGTTCTCGATGGGGGTGACATTCTGCGCGTAATAGGTGATTACCCGAAGGCCGCTCCCACCGCTGAAATCCAGGCGTTGCACATCGGTGGCGATAACCCGCGCCGCCATGCTCGCAAATACGGGATGCGGCAGGTCTTCGGGCTGGTTGAGCACAAACGGTTGGTTTAGCAGTACTCCTAACGTCTGGATCGCGCGGTCGGCATCGGGGTTCATTTGCATATAGTCGCGCGCCGGGTAAACCCAAATCCAGGGTTCATGAGCATGCTCGATAAGGGGATAATCCCACAAGCGTGCTCGCCAGTGGGCTGGAGCCACCTCCCAAGGGCCAAACGCCTCGGTTTCGTCAACAGCGGGCACGGCTTCTACATCCACCTGGAGGGCTAACTCTGCCGGCACATTGAGGCGCAGTGGTCCCAGGGTCACGGCTTGCCATGAGGAAGGCGGGAGCGGGGTCTCCAACGGACGCGTGGGAACCAGTGAGGCCGTTGTTTCAGGAGGGTAGGTCGCTTGCAATTGGGCGACCTGGGTCTGCAGGGCAGCTAGTGTGCCGTGCAGGTTGGAGGGCGAGGCAGACGATGGGGTTGGCGCAGTCGTCTCCAGGCTCAGACGCGGCAACAGGCCGCACGCCAGGCTGAGCAACGCCCATAGCAACAGACCGAAACCAAACATGCGGAATGAGGTAGGCATATGACATTACCTCCGTGCCGTTGTGAAAATATAGGGGAAGGGTCATCAATAATCCGATAATTAAAATCACCTTACAGAGAATAAAGTTGCGGTATCCCCACGCCCCGTGTTATCTGGGTTTTGGCTTTAACCACCAGGCTGGTATGACATTGGCGTAGCCGAAATCGTTGACCCCAACTTCTCGATTCAAGTCTTGGTTTGTATTGTATTCAAAAGGTACGAAACGTGCAACACTGGCATTATTAGCCTAATCCCCACCTGCTCTGATTGTTCCATAACCAAAGCCATAATTCATTTATTCGTTCCTGTTTCCATTTCCCGCGTCTGCCTTCCTTGCCCGCTCGGGAAGGCTGTGCTACACTTTTCACCAGCATGGTAGATGAGCAAATCCTGGCCGAAGTGCGCAACGCCCTGGCACAGGGACAGCGTGCCCGCGCCCGCGACCTGCTGACGCGGTTATTACGCCGCGATCCCAACCAGCCCGAGTACTGGCTGTGGATGAGCGCCGCGGTGGAGACGCCCAAAGAGCGCCTGTACTGCCTGCGCGAAGTTCTGCGCCTTGACCCCGACAACCAGGATGCACGGCGGGGTTTGATCCTGATGGGCGCACTCCCGCGTGACGAGCGCCTGGTCGTCCCGGCAGCCCTACAACGCCGCGCCTGGCAGGTGGAACTGGAAAAACCGCGCGATGAAGCCACCCATCACCTGTGGCGGCGCATCGCCCTCTACGGCGGTCTGGTGGTGCTGGTCCTGGTATTAGTGACCGCGGGAATTTTCAGTGTGAACCGCCTCCGCCAGCGCGCTCAGCCTACCCGCGCCGCCATTTCCTTCCAGCCCCTCCCTACTGCTACCCCCTTGCCACAGAGACAAACTAATGCCACCCCCAACCCTGCCTTCACTCCCACCATTACCCCGCCCTGGGCGGCGCTGGAAGCCATCTATACCCCTACCCCCGCCTATGGGCGCACCCCTCATCCGATTATTGAAGCCTACAGCCTGGGTGTGCGCGCTTTCGAACGGGGGGATGATAATCGTGCCATCCAATACCTGGATCAGGCCGCACAAATCCAGCCCGCCCCCGATATCTACGCCCTGATCGGGCAAATTTACCTGAAACAAGGCGCTTATGCCCAGGCGTTAGACGCCTTCAATGCGGCGCTCAAGGTGGATAAAAACTACGCCCCGGCCTACCTTGGACGGGCGCGCGCCTTGCTCGGCGCCAACCCCAGCCAGGCCGATGAAGCCGCGCGTAACCTGAAAGAGGCCCTACGCCTTGACCCCAACCTGGCTGAAGCCTACCTCGAACTGGCTGCCCTGGCTGTCGCGCAAGGGGATGACGCAGGGGCTGCCAACTACCTTGAGCAGGCTGCCAACCTGATCCCCGAGTCACCCTGGATAGCTTACTACCGCGCCTGGATTGCCCTGCGCCAAAACGACCTGGAGACCGCGTTAGCCCAGGCGCAGGAAGCGTTACGACGCGATGTGACCTTGCTGCCGGCTTACCGCTTGCTGGGGCAAATTTATCTCTTACAGGACCAGCCCGCGCTGGCTATTCCGCCCCTGGAAGTGTACTTGACCTACGGGCCTGTCGCTTCCGATACCGAGGTGCTGAGCTGGCTGGCACAAGCCTATGCCCGCCAAGGGCGCGTTGAGCCAGCCCTAGCCCTGCTGGACCGCGCTCTGGTCGCTGACCGCCTAAACCTGGCTCTGTGGTTGCAGCGCGGCGAGATCAACCTGGAAGCCAAAGCGTATGAAGCCGCATTGGATGATTTCAAGCAGGCGCTCAACCTCAACCCGCGCTCATTTGAGGCCAGCCTGGGACGCGGGCGGGCACTGTTAGGCCTGGAAGCCTATGGCGACGCCTACATGCAATTGAGCAAGGCTGAGGGACTGGCACGTAATGACGCCGATAAAGCCGCCGTATACTACTGGCGCGCCCAGGCTGTGGAACCCTTAGACCCGCGTGCCGCTTATGCCGATTGGCAGCGCCTGCTCACCCTCCCAGAAGAGGCTGTGCCCGTCGCCTGGCGCACCCAAGCCCAGCAAGCCCTGGCGCGCCTGGCTACTCCCACGCCCACCTTACTCCATTCCCTCACCCAGACCGACACCCCGCCCACCCCAACCCGGGCGGTCACCGCCACCCGCTAAGAAAACCAGCATGCGCGCATTGTGGGTCCATCATATCCTGCAAGCTCGCCGTATCCGCCAAGCCCGCCGCCGGCGTGCCTTCAGTCGGCGCGTTTTACGGATTGGGATGGGCATCACGCTGGTGGTCGCCCTGAGCGTGGTAATCCTCAGCCTGGGACTGGCGTTGGGTTACGCCGTCCTCACTGCCGACTTGCCTTCCATGGAAACTTTGAGCGCCTTGTTGGCGCCAAATACCGGGCGCCTCATCCAGCCCACCCGTCTGTATGACCGTAGCGGCACTCAGGTGCTGGCGGCACTGGATAGCGGCATGGGGGCGCGGCGCTTTCGCACCATGGAACCGGGCTCGCCCGAAGCGTTCAGTCCTCTGTTGGTGCAATCCATCCTCGCTCTGCACCAGCCCGATTTTTGGACCAACCCGGGGTTTGTTTTCAGCCTTGACCCCAACCCGCGAACCCTCGCCGAGCGTCTGGTCAACGATCTCTTGCTCTGGCGCGAACCGCCCTCACTGCGGCGGACGTTGCGCATGCGCCTGCTGGCCTGGCAAGCGATTACCCGTTACGGGCACGCGCAGGTGCTGGCGGCATACCTCAATAGTGCCCGCTTTGGTCCTCGAATCTACGGTGCAGAGCAAGCTGCCCTGCGCTACCTCGGCAAGACCGCGACCGACCTGAACGCCGGCGAGGTGGCGCTCTTACTGGCGGCGTTAGAAAGCCCTGCCCTCAATCCGCTAGACACCCCTGAGGCGGCACTGGAACGCCAGCAACAGGTGCTGGAGCGCTTGCTGAAGGCAGGGGTGCTTGATGTATCCACCTACGACGAGGCGCGGCAACATCCTCCCACCTTGCTCCCGCGCCGCGAGACGCCCGCCACGCTGGACGATGCTTTTGTAGCGCAGGTGCAGGCGGCACTGGCAGTCACCTACCCGGCCGAGGTGCTGGAGCGTGGCGGGTTGCGCCTGCTTACGACGCTGGATCGCCATCTGCAAGTGCAACTGGCCTGCGCTCTGCGGGTTTATTTTCAAAACCTGTCAGCAAGCAGTGGGGCTGAAGCCGCTTCTTGTGCGGCGGCACGTGATTTACCCCTCTTGCCGACAGCTCTGCTTCCCCCTCAACCCGGCGCGCTGGCTGGCGGTGCCATCATCGTGGATGTGAACCGGGGCGAGACACTGGCACTGGTTGAAATGGATGCCCAGGGGCGTTATGCCACCGCCCTCAGCCGCCGCCCCAGCGGCAGCCTGCTCACCCCCTTCCTGGCGCTGGCCGCCTTTGCCCGCGGGATGAGCCCGGCCACCCTGGTCTGGGACATCCCCGCTGCGACTCCCGAGGCAGAGGTTGTCTCCGCTGCGCGTTACCACGGGCCAGAGCGCCTGCGCCTGGCATTGGTGGGCGATGATCGGGCGGCCCTGGACAAGGTGATGGCTCAACTTGGTGTACCTACGGTGGTGCAAACCGCTCGCGCTCTGGGGTTGCCCCTGACCGAGATAGAGGCCACGACCTTCTTAACCCAGGGCGCCCCACTCACCTTAACCGAAATTGCCCGGGCCTACCTGCCCTTCGCTACCCTGGGATTGGGCTACCATGTGGACGGCTGGCCGGCCTCACAGCCGCTGGGTGTGCTGCGCCTGGAAGGCAGCGATGGCACGCTGTGGTTGGATGGTGAAACGCCCGCCGTGCGCCCCCTGATCAGCGCCCAACTGGCTTACCTGGTGCATCACATCCTCGGCGATAGCGAAGCGCGCCGCCAGCGCCTGGAAAACGCCGAAATGCTTTCCCTTGGGCGTCCTGTCGCGGTCAAAGTGGGGCAGGTGGAGGATGGGCAGACGGTATGGGCGGTCGGTTACACGCCGCACTACCTGGTGGCGGTGTGGGTGGGCTACCGCGCCGGTGAAACGGGGGCTGCGCTCAGCCCGTCCCTCGCGGCTGGCCTGTGGCAGGGATTGATGCGCTATCTCCACCGCGACCTGCCGCCGCAGGATTGGCCGACCCCACCGGGGATCACCCTGCTCAATGTCTGCGACCCCTCCGGCCTGCTGCCGACCGCCGATTGTCCTCAAGTGGTGCGGGAGATCTTCCTCAGCGAGAACTTACCCACTCAGTACGATAACCTCTACCGCCGTTACGCGGTAAACCGCGAGACCGGACGCCTGGCGACGGCTTTCACCCCGCCGGAATTGATTGAAGAGCGCGTCTATATGGTGGTACCGCCCGAAGCCGCCACCTGGGCGGCACAGGCCGGCTTACCCTTACCCCCTACCCAATACGACAATATTCCCAGTGCACCGAGCAACCCGCAGGTGCGCTTCAGCCAGCCGCCACCCCTGGCCTACGTCCGGGGAACCGTGACGGTGCAGGGTAGTGCTACGGCCCCCGATTTTGCCGCTTACCGCGTCCAGGTGGGAGAAGGCTTGAACCCGCGGGCTTGGGTCACCCTGGCCACGGGGGAAGCGCCGGTGGATGAGGGGGTGCTCGCCACCTGGGAGACCACCACCCTGCCCGACGGCGTTTACATCCTGCGGTTGACGCTGGTGCACCAGGATCAGCGGGTGGAGACGGCTCTGCGTCAGGTGACGGTGGATAACACCCCACCGGAGGTGCAGGTGCGCCTGCCCCGCGCGGGTGAGACCCTGTTGCGCCCGGCCAACGGCGTGCTCGGCCTCTATGCCGAAGCCAGCGATACCTACGGGATACACCGCCTGATCTGGCACCTGGACGGGCGCATGATCGGTGAGACCTTTTCCCCTCCTTACGTCCTGCTGTGGGAAGCCGTCCGCGGCGATCATACGCTGCAGGTCACTGCCGAAGACCTGGCTGGCAACCGGGCTTCCAGTGCCGAAATCCACTTCACCGTGCGTTAGGTGACAAAAAACGCCCCACCGCCCTCGGGGGAGAGCGGTGGGGGTCGCTGTGGGGAAAAGCGGGAGGCTTAGGCCTCGCGGAATTCGCCTTCGACCACGTCCCCTTCTGTAGTGGACTGGCGCGCCTGGCCGTCACCGCTGGGCGCGGCCTGCGGCGTGACCTGGAGCAGGCGCCCATAAATCTGGTTGACCTGCTCGGTCAGGTTGCGAATGCGCTGGATGTCGTCGCCGTTCATGGCCTGGCGCAGGTCGTTGACCTTGTCCTCCGCCTCGCGGCGCAGGTCGGCAGGCAAGCTCTCACCGCGCTCGCGCAGGGTCTTCTCGACCTGATAGATGGCGTTATCGGCGATGTTGCGCGCCTCGGCCAGTTCGCGGCGGCGGCGATCCTCGGCTTCGTGCTTGCGCGCCTCTTCGATCAGGCGGTTGATCTCCTCCTTCGAGAGGTTGGTAGTGGCCGTGATGGTCACCTTCTGCTCGCGCCCGGTGGCTTTATCCCGCGCCGAGACGTTGAGGATGCCGTTGGCGTCAATATCGAAGGTTACCTCGATCTGCGGCACGCCACGCGGTGCGGGCGGGATGCCATCCAGGCGGAAGCGGCCCAGGCTGATGTTATCCGCCGCCATCGGTCGCTCACCCTGCAGGACGTGGATGTCCACCGCGGTTTGGTTATCTTCGGCAGTGGAGAAGATCTGCGAGCGGCGCACCGGGATGGTGGTGTTGCGCTCGATGATCACGGTCATCACGCCGCCCAGCGTCTCCACACCCAGCGAGAGCGGGGTCACATCCAGCAGCAGGATGTCCTTGACCTGGCCGGAGAGCACGCCAGCCTGAATGGCAGCGCCGATGGCCACGACCTCATCGGGGTTGACGCTCTTGTTAGGCTCCTTGCCGGTTAGACGGCGCACCAGGTCCTGCACCATAGGCATGCGGGTGGCGCCACCAACCAGGATCACCTCATCCAATTGGTCCGGGCGCAGGTTGGCATCGCGCAATGCGTTTTCGAACGGCGGGATGCAGCGCTCGAGCAGGTCCTTGGTCATCTGCTCAAAGCGGGCGCGGGTCAGGCGCAGTTGCAGGTGCTTGGCCCCGCTGGCGTCGGCGGTGATGAAGGGCAGGTTGATCTCGGTCTCCATCATGCTGGAGAGTTCGATCTTTGCCTTCTCCGCCGCTTCGCGTAGGCGTTGCAGTGCCTGGCGGTCCTCACGCAGGTCAATCCCGTGCTCCTTCTTGAATTCCTCGACCGCCCAGTTGACGATGCGCTGATCCCAGTCATCACCGCCCAGGTGCGTGTCGCCGCTGGTGGACTTAACCTCGAAGACGCCCTCGCCGACTTCCAGAATGGAGACATCGAACGTGCCACCACCCAGGTCCCAGACCAGGATTTTCTCGTTCTTCTTCTTATCCAAACCGTAGGCCAGTGCCGCCGCTGTCGGCTCGTTGATGATGCGCAGGACTTCCAACCCAGCGATCTTGCCGGCATCCTTGGTGGCCTGGCGCTGGCTGTCGTTGAAGTAGGCCGGGACGGTGATCACCGCCTGCGTCACTGGCTCGCCCAGGTATGCCTCGGCATCGGCCTTAAGTTTGGCCAGGATCATTGCCGAGATCTCCTGCGGGGTGTATTCACGCCCGGTCACCGGGATGCGCACGCGGGCGTCGCCGGCCGGACCGCGCACCACCTGATAGGGCACCATCTTGCGCTCCTGCTCCACCTCTTCAAAGCGGCGGCCCATGAAGCGCTTGATCGAATAAACCGTGTTTTCAGGGTTGATGATGGCCTGGCGCTTGGCCGGAATGCCGACTAAGCGCTCGCCCGTCTTGGTGAACGCCACCACCGAAGGGCACAAGCGCGACCCTTCAGCCGTGGTGATCACCACTGGCTCGCCTCCCTCCATCACAGCGACCACACTGTTGGTGGTGCCTAAGTCAATACCAATAACCTTTCCCATCGGTTACCTCTCCTTTCGTTCCAAGATGAATTCGGGCATAAGTGCTTCGTCCTATACCATACCCTAAGAATGCAAGAATTTTATTAACAAAACGTTGGCATTTTATCAATTAACGACGCTGACCCGCTGGGGGTCGGCCCGGCGGGTCAGCCTATCCCAGGGATAGGTTGGGGTTACGGCGTTGCCGCCAACGTGGCATCGGCGGTTGCCAAGCCGGCGCCGGTGGCATCCGCACCCCAGCATACCTCTTCAGTTGTGCCGTAGGGAGTGTAAATGGTGCGGCAGCCAGGGGCAAGGTAAATTGCCGAGCCTTCGAGGATGCTCTCGGCATCAGCGGCGGTAAGCGCGGGGTTCTTCTGCGCCATCAGCGCCACGATGCCGGCCACGTGCGGGCTGGCCATGCTGGTGCCGCCGAGGAAGTAGTACGAGATCTTGCCGCTTTGGAGTTGATACGGGCCGACCACCCACGAGCCGGGCGCCGCCACGTCCAAGTCCTGGCCAGGCTTTTGGCGGCTGGAAAAGTCGGTGATGTAATAGTCATTTGCATTGGTTGGGTCGGGGACATTGCGGTTATACCACCACGTACGTCCCCCAACCCACTCGCCCACCCAGCCGGAGGCGGCAACCGAGATCACCGGCGCGTACGCGCCGGGGTAGCCCATGCCGGCCTCTCCGCTGTTGCCGGCCGAAGCGACCAGAATCACGCCCTTGGAGATGGCATAATCAATCGCCGCTTTCTCCACCGCATCCAGTTCCGGGCCGCCTAGCGACATGTTGATTACCACCGGGTAGTTCGCGAGCGGGCCGGCCTTGAGATCCGCCACGTAGACGATGCCGCGCGCCACCACCGAGGACCAGCCGGAGCCGTTCTGGTTGAGCACCTTGACTGGGATGATCTTGGCTTTGGGCGCGACCCCGTTGACCGGTATGCCACGCAGGCTGTAGCCGATGATGGTTGAGGTCACGTGGGTGCCGTGCGAGTTCTGGTCGTGCTCCCATTTATTGGGCTGGGTGGAGACGAAGCCCATCTCCCCGCCGCCCCCGCCAAAGGAAATGGCGTACTCGGTGGCAATGCGCTCCTCTGGGAAGTACTGCCGCCACGAATCGAGCAGGCCGGTATCCAGCACCGCCACATAGACACCCGAGCCGTCATACGCCACCTGGCGGTTATTAAAGCCGAAGTCGGTCACGTTGATGGCATCCAGGTCCCAGGTGCTCAAACCGTTGGCGAAGTCCTCGACTGCCACCGTATCCACCGGGGCGCCCTGGCGCTCGGCATCTGGGTTGGCCGCGGCGACGTAGGGCAAACCGCGGATGAGCGACAGTTGGCTGGCGCGCGCCTGCAATGTAACCGCTTTAATCTCGGTGACCACATCGCGCACCTTGCCGTACTGGCCCAGGTCGTTGAGCACATTCGGCGTGACCTCCGTCTTGAGCAGGACGTTGATCCCGATCATAGGATCGCCCTTGGGGGCAGGCGGGGCAGCGCCGAGGGTGGCTAAATTGCTCAGCGCCAGGATTACCAGAACCGACCACAACGTACGTTTCATCGTGACACCTCCTTATCGAGTAAAACCACGGGGATTAAAAAGGCAAAAACTGCCGACGGGAACACGTTCCTTCGGCAGTCTGGCGGCCTGCCGTGCCAGGCAGGTCCATGACTTTGCGCCCCCACCTCGCAGTGGGTTTGCCCTTTCGGGAAACACTTATGTCATCTTTAATTATGATGAAAACAGGATAGTGTTGCAAGTCACCAGGGGTCATCTTTTCATCGTGCTTAATCATCAATATAATTTTTTGGTACAGACATTTGATCCCGTATTCCCAATGATTCGACTTATCCGAAAATTTCCAAGAGTTCACCGATGGCTTTGGAGCGGGGGTTTAATTGTGTTTATGCTTGCCGCCTGCACCGCACCGACGCCCTCTTCTTCGCCTTCACCCCAGCCACCTACCCCCACCCTTTCCATGGCGCCTATTGCCGCGCCCCCCACCCCCGCCTTATCCCCTGCCCCGGCCCTTACGGTAGGTCAGCCCTTTGCCCTGGGTCGGGGTGGCTTGCTGGCCGCCGCTTTCCTCCCCGAGGGCCAGGGCTTGGTGCTGGGCTGGGCGCACGGCCTCTCATGGTACACCTTCCGCCCCACCGACCGCGGCTTGGAACTGCGTGAACGGGGCTACCGCGACTTCGGGGCCCCCTTACGGACGCTGGCCCTTCATCCCCGTGGGATCGCGGTTGCCGCGGCGCTGGAAAAC
This sequence comes from Thermanaerothrix sp., assembly GCF_056331585.1. Taxonomy (NCBI): domain Bacteria; kingdom Bacillati; phylum Chloroflexota; class Anaerolineae; order Anaerolineales; family Anaerolineaceae; genus Thermanaerothrix; species Thermanaerothrix sp. Next base: position 72,784 of record NZ_JBWGPQ010000007.1, on the reverse strand, counting down.
GGCCGGGTTGCCGTCCTCACCCTGGCGAATGGCGCCATGCAAACCTACCCCGTCACCGCGCCGGACGCCTTCACCTGCGGCCTGGCCTGGTCACCCCGGGGCGAGACGCTAGCGGTACAGTGCATCCGCCCGGGACAAAGCGACCCCATCTTCCTCCTCGACCTCACCAGCGGCTCGGTTGTCTCGGTCCCGAACTCAAGGATCTCTTCCTCAACCACCCCTTGGCCGCAGTGGACGCCCGACGGACAAGCAGTGCTCCTGGCCGCGCTGGGCGAACCCTGCCCGCGCTTCCTGGATCGCGTCAGCGGTGAACCGCGCCTGAGCTTACAAGCAGCGGGGGAGTGCCTCTCTTCCTATGCCCTGGCCTGGACACCCGGCGGGCGAGCGCTGGCAGTGGGTACGAACGACGGTGTTACTTTGCTGGACGGGCGGAGCGCAGCCGTCCTGGGGCAGTTTGAGGGCGCTGCGGCGGTTTTTGCGCCGCCGCCCTACCTCTTGCCCACCCAGCGCCTGGTCTATTCGACCCGCGGCACGCGCCTGGCCGCTCTGGGCGCAACCGGGATGGGAGACATCCCCACCCAGGTGTGGGAGGTGAGCACGCGCCGCCGCCTGGCAGACCTCTCCCACGAGGGGGCGCCTCCTCTGGCACTTACCTTTGATTCCGCCGATGAGGGTGTGCTGCTCCTCTTCTACGCCGATGGCCGCCTGACGCGCTGGCCATATGCCCAACGCGAGGCCGTCGAGCAGGTGCTCTACCGCGTTGCGGTAAACTGGCCGCAGTTACCCCTGACGACCTCCGCGGATGGACGCTGGGTTGCCGCCGATTTGACGACCGGCGGGGCGGCGCTGTGGGCGGTGGCTGCGGGTGACCAGCCCACCCTGCGTTTCGAGGCCCCCCTCCAGCACCCGGTGCTCAGCCCGGATGCCGAATGGGTGCTGTTGGCCTATCCACCTCACGATTCCAGTCTGCTCTACCGTCGGAGCGATGGCTACCTGACGCTGACCCTGCCCGGCGCCCGGCGCGGTCCCCAGGGGGCCGCATTCTCCCCGGATGGCCGCCGTCTCGCCTACGGCGATGGCGCGCGCCTGCGCGTAGTACGCCTACCGGAAGGGGTGGAAGAGGCCGTACTGGAAGGCTTCCCCTCCTACCAGGTGATCACCCGCGTGCTGTGGAGCGCAGATGGACGCGCCCTGGCCGCCGCCAGCGGGGTGCCCGGGCGTGAGGAGGCCGGCACCCTGTTAGTGTGGCAGAAGGGCCTTGAGGGTACCTGGTGGTTAAAGGGCGAGAGCGAATCCGTGCGCACCACCTTCCCCGCGCCGGCGCTGGCAGCATTCAGCCCGCAGGGGCGCTGGGTGGCGCTCGAGGTCATGCCCACCTTTGAGGCCAGCGCCATGAGGGTGCGGGTGGTGGATCTCATCCGGGGTGCCGTGGTTCTGGACCTGCCTGAACAGGCTCTGATCGGCTGGGTGGATGCCCACACCTTACTCACTCACGCCGCGCAGAACAATACGCGCCTTTACCTCTGGGATGTGCCCGGCGGCGGGCACGCCCCCACTGCGGTGACGGCGCGCGGGGATGAGGCCTACCTGCCTCTACGGGGAGTCTTGGCCCGCCCCAACCTCGAACGGCCGCAGGTCGGGCGGCGAGTCGAAATCCTAGCTTTGAATGGCAAACGCCTGGCCGATCTGGCGGTGGGCGACGACGTGGTAGGGTTAGTATGGACGGGGAACGGCACGCACCTGATAGCCCTGACTGTGAGCGGCGCGCTCTGGGCCTGGCTGCTGGGGTGGGAATAGGGTCTTTGGACCCCGCTTGGGCGTCTTGTGCGCCACCTTCCCCCTTGACAAGCCGAGAGTGAGTTATAATTAGAACCAACCAGAATGAAATTTCCTGCGCAGAGTCTATTTTGCGCTTGTGTATGATTGAACTTATTGATCTTCATCCTTGTTTCGCGCACAATGCCCGGGTTTTGGTCGCCCCAAGCACGGGTAGGAAAATAAGCCTCTAACGTTTTAGGTTCACCCTTGGTTCAAGTGGGTTCTTCCCCTTCAGATTTCAATTAAGGATGGCCAAATACCCTTATGTGGGTTCTGCATACGCATTGGCGCCCGCCTAAACGCCAGGCCGACTCGGGCGAGGTGCTCTTTTGGGCCGAGGACCTTGCCGCACTGACCGCTTTGCCCGCACCGGGTGACCATGCCGCGGCGAAGACGCCCTCGCATCCGTTTTGCGTGCCGCCCGGGGCTCTGCGCCAGCGCCTGGGCGAAGGCACCCCTTTGTCCGAAGCCCAGCCGGCAACCGCTGTCTTGCACCTGCCTTCGGATGATCAGCGGCCCTGGCCTTCACCCACGCTTCACCCGCTTTATGAGATGGATCAGGCCAGTACGCCCCGGCTGCGCCAATGGCAGGTGACAGGTCTTACCCTGCCACTGGCGAAGGCGTTTACCATTCTAACGACTCTCCCTACCGAGGGCGTGGTGGGTGTCTTTCGCCTCGGCGCCGATACGCGCTACTGGCAGGTGGTGTGTAACCTGGTGCTGGAGATCCTGGCCCAGCAGAAATACCTGCCCACCTTACAGCCACCGGACGGCCCGCGCGGGCACTACCTGGCGCGCTGGCTGCCGGTATTGGATGGCCCCAACGATGCCCAGCGTTTAGATCGCCTGGAGCAAGCCATGCCACCGCTGTGCCGTGCCGAGCGCCGCCCTCACCCCCGTGGCCGGCCGTTTTTCCCCTCGCCGCGGGCTCTGTTAGATGACTTCATCCGTTATGCCACCGATACCCTGGTTCGCACCTGGGGGCGCAGCCAGATGCCCCTTATCCCCCCGGACTCCGATCAGGTGCAGGATCGCTGGCTGGAAGCACTCTTCTGTCCTGACCCAATGGTGCGGGCGTCGCTGGCTCAGGTACGCGCCCTCCACAGCACCCTGCAGGCCTGGCTACGCAACCTGCACGTGGCCGGCGATGAGCACTTCCGCGTGGCATTTTTGCTCGAAGCCCCGCCTGCATCCGAACAACCCAGCGCCGAAGGCACCTGGGAATTGCACTACCTGCTCCAATCGCGCAGTGACCCCAGTCTGCTCATCTCGGCCGAGGATATCTGGTTCAAGTCCCCGCGCGAACTGGCCCAACTGAGCGACCGCTTGATTGCCCCCCAGGAGCGACTACTGGCGGGGTTGGGTTATGCCGCACGCTTCTTCCCGCCCATTCTCACCAGCCTGGCCGCCCGCCATCCTACCGGCATCAGCCTGGATACGCCGGCGGCCTATCGCTTCCTGCGCGAGGTGGTGCCGATCCTGGAACAGGCCGGGTTTGGCATCCTGACCCCGCCGTGGTGGAACCAGCGCGGGGCGCGCCTGGGGGTGCGCGTGCGCCTCAAGCCGGCCACAGCCCAGTCACCCTCAACGGGAACAGGATTGCTCGACTTGCGCTCGCTGGTGCAGTTTGAGTGGGAAATTGCGCTTGGGGATACCATCCTCACCCGCGAGGCGTTTGAAACGCTGGTGGCACTCAAATCCCCGCTGGTTCAGGTACGCGGCCAGTGGGTGTTGTTGGATAGCGCACAGGTCGAGGCCGCGATCCGCTTTTGGGAAAAACAACGCCAGAGCGCGCCGGTCACCCTGCTCGAAGCCACCCGCCTGGCGCTGGGCACCGCTCAGGTGCACGATTTGCCGGTGGACGACGTGCAGGCGGAGGGCTGGCTGGCCGAGTGGCTGGAACGGCTTAAAGAACCCCAGCGCCTGAGCGAACTACCCCCACCACGTTCATTGCGCGGCGAATTGCGCCCCTATCAGCGTGTGGGCTTCTCGTGGTTGGCCTTCCTCCGCCGCTACGGGTTGGGGGCGTGTTTAGCCGATGACATGGGGCTGGGCAAGACCATCCAGACCCTGGCACTACTCCTGCACGAGAAAGAGCAGTACGGGCAGTTGCCGGCCCCGGTGCTGTTGGTGTGCCCCACATCGGTAGTCACCAACTGGCAGCGCGAGGCGGAGCGCTTTGCTCCCTCCCTGCGCCTGCTGATCCATCAAGGGCCGAACCGCCTGCGCGAAGAGGCCTTCCATCAGGCAGCCCAAACGGTGGACATGGTGGTTACCAGTTACGCCCTGCTGCGCCAGGATCAGGCCCTGCTCGAATCGCTGGAATGGTTTGGCGTGATTCTGGACGAGGCGCAAAATATCAAGAATCCCTCGGCGCGCCAGAGCCAGGCTGCGCGCCGCCTTAAAGCCCGGTTCCGGGTGGCGCTAACCGGCACACCGGTTGAGAACCGTTTGGATGACCTCTGGTCTATCATGCATTTCCTCAACCCGGGCTACCTGGGGTCGTTGGAAACCTTCCGCCGTGAGTTCGTCCTGCCGGTGCAGCGCTTTGGTAGTGCCGAGGCGGCCCAACGCTTGCGGCGTATGGTTGCCCCGTTCATCTTGCGCCGGGTCAAGACCGATCCGCGTGTTATCCAGGACCTGCCTGAGAAGATTGAGATTAAGCAGTATTGCACTTTAAGCGAAGAGCAAGCCACCCTCTACCAGGCGGTGGTGGACCAGACCCTGGTACGGATCGAAGAAAGTGAGGGCATGCAACGACGCGGCCTGATCCTGAGCATGATCACCCAATTGAAGCAGGTATGCAATCACCCTGCCCAGTTCCTGCACCAGCCGCTGGATCCCCATCGGGATAGTGCCATGTTGAACGGGCGCAGCGGCAAACTGAACCGCCTGATTGAGATGCTGGATGAGGTGATCGCCGCTGGCGATCGTGCGTTGGTCTTCACTCAATTTGCCGAGATGGGGGAACTGCTGGCCCAGGCAATCCCTCTCCACCTAAACGTTCCGGTTTACTTCCTGCACGGTGGTACACCGCCACGCCAGCGCGAGCAGATGGTACGCCGTTTTCAAGAGGATGACCACAGCCCACCGGTATTCATCCTCTCGCTCAAAGCGGGTGGGTTGGGGTTGAACCTTACCCGTGCCACCTACGTCTTCCACTTTGATCGCTGGTGGAACCCGGCGGTGGAAAACCAAGCCACCGACCGCGCCTTCCGCATTGGACAGACGCGCAACGTCCAGGTGCATAAATTGATCACCCAGGGCACGTTGGAAGAACGGATTGATGACCTGATCGAATCCAAGGTGGGCCTGGCCCAATCCATTATCGGCGAGGATGAGTCCTGGTTGACCGAATTGAGCAACGAGCAGTTGCGTGATCTGGTGATGTTACGCCCGCAGGGGAAAGCCACGTATGAGCCAATATCATGATGCTAAGGATCATGAGTTTACCGCGTGGGGGCCGCGGCAGCCGCGCAAAGCCAGGGGCGGCATCAAAGCCATCAGTACGCGTGGTGAGTTTGGTAAAAACTGGTGGTCACGGCGTTGGATTCAAGCCCTGGAGCAGATCACTGACCTGCGCCGCCTGCAGCGCGGCCAAATCTACGCCCGCACCGGCCAGGTTTTGAAGATCGAAGAGCGCGAGGGCGGTATTGAAGCCCTAGTCCAAGGCACCCGTCCCCGTCCCTATAAAGTCACCATTCGTCTGACCCCACTGACGCCGCGCCAGTGGGAGAAGGTACTGGATGTGTTAGCCGATCAGGCCGTCTTTGCGGCGCAACTGTTGGCCGGCGAGATGCCCCCGAACATCGAAGAAGCCTTTGCCGCAGCGGGGGTGAACCTCTTCCCGATCGCCCGCGGTGACCTCTTCACCTCGTGTTCTTGCCCAGACTCGGCGAACCCTTGCAAGCACATCGCCGCCACCCATTACATCCTGGGCGAACGCTTCGATGAAGATCCCTTCCTGCTTTTCCGCATGCGGGGGCGCAGCCAGGACCAGATCCTGGAAGAGTTGCGCCAACGGCGCGGGATAACGCCGGGGAACACAGCACGGCGTGCGATGCAGCCCACATCCCTGAGGCGGGAGCATCCCCAACCCCTGGAGGCCGATTGGGAGACATTTTGGAGCCTGCATGATGACCTTGATCATCTGCCGTTCCAGATGCAATCGCCAACCATTGCCCAACCTCTGCTGAAACGGTTGGGCGACCCGGAGATTGCCGCCGGCTTGAGCCTGAGCGCACAACTCGAAGCCACCTATGCCGCCGTCACCCAGATGGCGCTGTTCCTGGCCTACGGCGACCTGAACAGCAATGACGGCGGAGCCCCCCCCTCACCAGCGGAAAATGGGCGCCGTTAGACGCTTGAATTGATAGACAATCTGCGGCGCATTCAGAACCGCTAGGTAGATCAGCACCACCCCCACAACCATCAGAATGAAAATCACCAGAGCACTGCTTTTCTCTTCGGCTGGTGCGAACAAGAAACGCATAAAAGTAATGGCAAAAATGATGCCGACAATCAACACAATGGTCCAAAACACCAGAGGATGGATATAAAACGGTAAGGGTGGTACCGGAGGAAGATTAAAGGGTAAAGGGGGCATGGGCGCAACTCCTTTACATCAATCCAGTCGCAGGCAATCGCTAATTCTCATGTATTTATGATAGTAAAATTCGGGTGATGAGTCAAAAGGAAACGCCTTCGCATTCGCGTAACATCTGGGGTTGGCTGATCCCAGTGGGCGTTTTCGGCCTGCTTACTGCAGTGACCACACTGATCGCCCTCCGGCGTAGTGATGGTCATCTCATCTACGCCCAAGACGATGCTTACATTCACCTGGCCATGGCCAAAAACCTGGCCTTTCACGGCGTGTGGGGGGTGACGCGTTACGCGTTCTCGGCTTCCTCGTCCTCGCCACTGTGGACGGCCATGCTGGCGCTGGGAATGCGCCTGGTCGGCAACCGGGTCAGCCTGCCCTTTTGGTACAACCTGGCGCTGGGGGTAGCACTGCTGATCCTGGGCGAACGCTTCTTGCGTCGCCGTGGGTTAACCGTCCCCCAACGGGTGCTGGCGTTGTGCTTACTGATCGTCGCTATGCCCCTTGTGCCCATGGTCCTTAGCGGCATGGAACATATTCTACACACCGTGGTCATGCTGGCGTTCCTGCTGGCCCTGGAAACTGTCTGGGAGACCCCTCAGGCGCCAAAGAGGCGGGGCTTGCTTTTAGGATTAGCGGCGCTATTGCCGCTGGTACGCTACGAGGGATTATTCCTGGTGGTGGTGACGGCAGGACTGTTGATCTTACGCCGCCGCTGGGGGCTAGGGGTGGGCTTGGTGGCGCTGGCGGCACTGCCGGTGGCCGCGCTTGGCCTGTGGTATGTCCGGCAGGGCTGGTGGTTCCTGCCCAGTTCAGTGCTGGTCAAGGGATCATTGGGTAGCGGACTGGGGCCGGCCAGCCTGTTCTTGCTCATTCTAAGGCGGTTTTTAACTAACCTGGCCCTAGCGCCGCAGATGGGCTTCCTGCTCTTGGGATCGCTGATCGGTCTAATAACCCAGTGGAAGCGCGCCCAGCGTCTGAATGGTGAGGTGATGCTCACGCTGGTGGTGTTGGGCACCTCTCTGCTCCACCTCGCCCTGGCCGCGGTGGGCTCGATGATGCGCTATCAGGCTTACCTGGTGGCGAGCAACCTGTTAGTCTTAGCCGGACCGCTCTTCACCCTCGACCTGCGGCGCTGGTTCTCCACGCCGGCCCTAGCGCACACGGCCCAGGCGTTGGTAGTGGCGCTGGTCTTAGCGCTGGCGGTGCTGGCCGGCGGCTACATGACATTGAACACGCCGCGCGCGACCACGAACATTTATTACCAGCAGGTGCAGATGGCGCGCTTTGTGCGCCAGTTTTACAACCAGAGCACGGTGGTGCTGAACGACATCGGCGCCGTGTCTTACTTTACCGATGCCCACGTGATGGATCTGGCCGGGCTGGCGACGCGAGAGGTTACCCTGGCCCGTTTGAACGGCACCTTTGGGCCTCAGATGATATCCGACCTCACCCGCCAGGCTGACGTAGCGATGATTTACACCGCTTGGTTTCCGGAAGAATTACCCGCCGCGTGGCAAATCGTGGGGGAGTGGACCATCCCCGAGAACCTGGTCTGCGGCGATGATACGGTCACCTTCCTGGCGCCCCGCGCCGATACAGCGGCCACCTTGCGCACCAACTTGCGTACCTTTGCGCCGCAGTTGCCGGCGTTGGTGCGGCAGCGCGGGGATTACCTAAATCCCTAGATGAACCCTGCTAACCGCCTTCAAGGTACAATAAGGGACATGAAAGCCTTCCTCAGGCATTCCTGGCAACGTGTGCTGGTCCTCGGCCTGCTGTGCGTGGTGGCGGGCGGGGCGTTGCTCTGGTTTGGGCTGGAGCGTGACATCCCCCTGCGTGTGGATGGCACCTGGTGGGTGGTGCGCACACGCGCGCTCACCCTGGGCAAGGTGTTAGAGGCGGTGGCATCGCCCCAGTCTGGTGATCGCTGGCTGCCGGCGCGTCCGCTGTGGGCACCCTGGTGGCAGGGCACGCTGAGCCTGGAACATGCCCGCCCGGTGACCTTGACAGTCTGGCCGGAACAGCAGGGCATTGCGTTGCGCAGCGTCGAACGCATCCCAGCCAATCTGCTCGAACAGGCGGGCGTGCGCCTCTTCCCCGGTGACCGCATTTACCGGGACGGACAGATGGTTGACCCCTATCTGCCCTTGCCCCCCGCCCCGGATTATCATTTGATGGTGCGCCGCGCCGTACCCATCCATTGGCAGGCCGATGGCACAGCAGGGGTTTGCTACTCGGCGGCGTTCACCCTGAGCGAGGCGCTGGCCGAATGCGCGCTAGACCTGAATCCGGGGGATCAGATCAGCCCGGCGCCCGAAACGCCGCTCACCCCCGATTTGATGGTGACGTTGCAACGGGCGCGCTCCCTTCAGATCCAGGTGGATGGACAAACCCTGACTCTGCGTAGCGCTGCTGCCACGGTAGGCGATGCCCTGGCCGCCGCTGGTATCGCCCTGCAAGGGTTGGATTACAGCCAACCTGCAGAGGATCAGCCCGTGCCGGTGGATGGTTGGATCCGCGTAGTGCGCGTGCGCGAGGAAGTGGTTTTAGAACAAGAGATACTGCCCTTCAAAAATGAATATGAGCCCGACCCTGAAACCGAGTTAGACCAGCGCCGGGTGATCGCGCCCGGTGAATACGGCATTGAAGTCTCGCGCCTGCGCGTGCGTTATGAGGATGGTCAGGAAGTGGGACGAACGTTGGAGGCACGCTGGGTGGCCAAGGAACCCAAGCCCCAGCGCATGGGCTACGGCACCAAAGTGGTCATCCGCACCCTGGAGACCCCGCAGGGCACGTTGGAATACTGGCGTGCGGTGACCGTGTATGCCACGTCCTATTCCCCCTGCCGCTTGGGCGTTTCGCGCTGTTCGACCGCGACCGCCAGTGGGTTGCCCCTCCAACACGGCATTATTGCTGTGACCCGCGCCTGGTATTCCTGGATGTTGGGCCAGCGCCTGTACGTGCCCGGTTATGGCATCGGTGTGGTGGCCGATGTCGGTGGAGGCATACCCGGGCGCTACTGGATTGACCTGGGCTACAGCGATGACGACTACCAGCCCTGGCATCAGTATGTGACGATCTATTTTCTCACCCCGGTACCGAGTGCCATCCCATGGATCCTGCCGTAGCGTTGCCCCCGCTCAACGTGCCGCAGTTGCTGCGTCAGCACGGCCTGCAGCCCAAAAAGTCGTTGGGGCAAAACTTCCTCTATGACCCCCACATCTTGCAGCGCATTGTTGCCGCAGCGGAAATTCCCCCCCACGCCACCGTGTTAGAAGTTGGGGCCGGGCTGGGCACCTTGACCCGTTACCTGGCTCACACCGCCCGACGCGTGGTGGCGGTAGAACTGGATGGACGGCTGATCCCGCTTCTGCACGAGGTGTTGGCAGGGGCAAGCAACGTCATCCTGCTCCAAGGTGATATCCTGACCCTCGACCTGGCGCCCTGGCTGGTGGACGCCAATCCCCTGCTGGTGGTGGCCAATATTCCCTATTACATCACGTCGGCGCTCATCCGCCGCTTATTGGAGGGCACGGTGCGCCCCCAGCGCCTGGTGCTGACAGTGCAGCGCGAGGTCGCCGAACGCATCTGCGCCGCGCCGGGAGACTTGAGCCTGCTGGCGCTCAGTGTGCAGGTCTACGGCCAACCTCGCCCGGTTGGGCGCATCCCGGCTGGTGCATTTTACCCGCCGCCCAAGGTGGATTCGGCCATTTTGCGTGTGGATTTATACCCCCAGCCGCGCTTGCCGGCGGAGGAATTGCCGACCTTCTTTTCCCTGGCGCAGGCAGCGTTTGCCCAGCGCCGCAAGACGCTTCGCAACGCCTTGGCGGCAGGATTGGGGTGGCCGCCCGCGCGGGTCGAAACCCTGCTTCAGCGAGCGGAGATTGACCCGCGCCGCCGTGCCGAGACGCTCAGTTTAGAGGAATGGGGGCGGGTGCTCCAGGCGTATCACCGCTTGGAAGGTTAACGCAAGGAGGGTCTGCTCTGAACCGACTTCTGCTGCTGTCGCACATCGGCGTACTGGCTCGGCAGTAACCATACCCGGTAGGCGGCTTCGATCTGGATGCGCAGGTTCATCTTAGATTGCCCCCAGCGTCGGTCAGCAAAATGAATCGGGATTTCGCGGATGCGTAGCCCGTACAAGTGCGCCAGGTAAGCCATTTCCACCTGAAAGATGTAACCGTTCGAGCGCACGCGTTCCAAGGGCAGGCGCTGCAACGCCTCGCGCCGCCACAAGCGGAAGCCACCGGTGACATCCCGGAGCGGTAGGCTCAGGATGGTGCGCGCGTAAGCGTTGCCGAAACCGGAGAGCCAGCGCCGCCAGAATGGCCAGCGTTCGTCCAGTGAGCTGCCGGGCACATAGCGTGACCCAATCACCAGGTCACAGGTCTCAAGCGCTGCTGCCAATTCCACCACCTTGACTGGCGAGTGCGAAAAATCGGCGTCCATTTGGCCGATGGCGTCAGCCTCGTCCATAGCCAGGCGAAAGCCCTGGATATACGCCGTGCCCAGACCGAGTTTGCCTGCGCGGTGTAGCACGCGCACCCGCCCCGGCCAGCGTGCGTTGAGACCTTCAGCAATTTGCCCGGTGCCGTCGGGGCTGGCATCATCCACCACCAGCAGGCGCAGTTCAGGAAGGGGAAGATCAAACAGGGCTTCGGCCAGGTGGGGCAGGTTTTCAGCTTCGTTGTAAGTGGGGATGACCAGGGTGATTCTCATTTATTATCGGTCTCCATCAGCCCCAACAAGGCCGTACGTAAAGCGGTGACGGTGGTCGGGGTGGTTGGCGAGGCAAAAGGTTTGACCACCACATCCAGGCGCGCGCCTTCGAAGCGCCCGGCGTCTAGGTCATCACTGCGATAAAAGAGCCGCAGGGCTTGTTCCAACTGCCGCGTGAGGCGCTCGCCAAAGCCGCTTTTGGCTTCAGGGGCACCAATCAACACCCACACCGTGCTATCCAGATGCCCCAAGAAGACGGTATTCTCAGAGCCGCTGGAAAGTTGCCGTCCTAACAGTAGCGCCACAGCCCGCAGCGCATCATCGGCGGCGATAAAGCCATAGGCCTCGCGGAAGGCATCCAAATGACGCAATCCCACCACCCACAGCGGCGGAGCAGGTTGGCTGGCCAGCCACTGGGCCAGGGCCTCATCCACCAGCACGCCTTGTGGCAGCCCGGTCACCGCGTGGGTGAGCGATTCGCGTCGGGCCCGTTGCAGGGCATTACGAACTCGCAACCCCAGTTCGCGGATGTCGAAAGGCTTGGTGATATAGTCATCGGCTTCCAATTGGAGTCCTTGCAGTTTATCGCGCCGTTCGCGCTTCTCGGTCAGGAAGAGGATCGGGATGTGGCGGGTGCGGCGCTGTGACCGCAAGCGCCGCGCGACTTCAAACCCATCAATATCCGGCAAGCGAATATCGAGGATCACCAGGTGGGGCATCTGCTCGATGGCCGTGGTCACCCCGTCCTCACCCCAGTTAGCCGTTAATACGCGATAACCTTGCGCGGCGAAAAACGTGGCTAGCATCTCGGCCACGTCCAGGTCATCTTCAACAATCAACAGTGTAGCAAGGGTCTCGCGCATGCTCAGCCGAGCGGCTCTTTGAAGATGATGAACTCACACACCGCATCGCCCATGGCAATGCACTTAGACTCATTAACGCGGAATTCCTGTCCGCCTGAGACCCATTTTAGGCCCTCTTGGAGCAGGCCGACCGCCATATAACAATCGGGGCGGTCGCTCTTGCGCCCCCAGCAGACCGGACAGCGGTGAATGGTGTAGACAAAGTGGGTATCTTTTTCCTCCACCGTGGAGTATTGATCGCTGGTGGTGCTGAAAATCTTGGCCATTGCTGGCAGGCCGATGCGCAATTTCGCCTGCAGTGGCAGGACTTTAAAGGCTAAGTCACCTACGCCGGCCAGGGCGCCGAAATGGCGCAGGCCGTCTTGGAAAGTTGCCCGTCCGGCGCGCAGAGCCAGCCCACGGCCGCCGCGTGGACCGTACATCTCTTCCAGTGCGCCATTGATGGCCGAGAAGTCGGCAAAGTCAAACTGGCGTTCCAGGTTATCTGGGGGGTAGTTATCAATCAGGTGCTGAAGATTAGCCAGGTTGAGGATGGCATTAACCCCGTTCTTCCCCATGACGTCTTCTAGCGCCAGCAGAGCAATGCGGGCGATCTTATTGGGATAGTAATAACCGCTTTTCGGGATTGCTTCCATGGTCAGGACTCAGATCAACTTGGCGAGGTCTTCGGCGGCGCGGCGCATGTCCAGGAAGATCAAGCCCAGTTTGGCCTGTTCGCGCGCCAGGGCGGTAAGCACGGCTTCTTCGCCGACCGACATCAGCACCACATAGCCCTTTTGGCCTTTGATATACACCTGATCCAGGGCTCCCCGCCCTAATTCATTGGCGATGCGTTCACCCAGCGAGAGCATCGCCGCCGACATAGCCGAGACGCGATCCTCTTCCACGCCCTGGGGGAGCGCCGAGGCAATCGTCAGCCCATCCAGGCTGACTACCGCCGAAGCTTCGATATCGGGCGAGGATGCCTGCAGTTCACGTAACCGCTCCACCATGAGTTGAGTGCGAGACTTGGTCAAGGCGGCAACTCCTTTTTATGCTAAATTCACACGGATAACGGGGAAGCGAGTTTGACGCTTACTAATTTAGCATAGCCTCAGGTTGGTGTCAAGCGCGCTCTCCGCTGGCCTTGCAGAAGTGTAAGGGAAACCTCAACAAAACAGAAATAATGTCTAGACAAATTATTGAAATTACCCCCATCTCGTGCTATGCTTGAGATGTATCATCTTCGACCCCAAAAACATCCATGGTATGGGGGAGAGGGGGGATTTATGGCCAAGAGATTCGAAAGGTAAACCACCATGTCAAATCCAACTTATCCATACTTGGTTGTGGGCTCGGGCGCAGGTGGCGCAACGGTGGCCCGTGAGTTGGCTAAACGGGGGCAATCGGTGATGATCATTGAGAGGGGCAAAATTGAGACCTCAGTGGGTACGTTCCTAAGTGCGTTGTCATTCTTTGATGCCAATAAGATTATCCGCATTCCCAAAAAATCCAAGCAAGGCATTATTCTTTGGCGTACTCTTATGGCTGGAGGTACCACCATGGTCTCCGCTGGTAACGGTGTGCGCTGTCTTGAGCGTGAGTTAGCAAATTATGGCATAAATCTGGATAAGGAGTTTACGGAAGCCGAGCATGAAACGGGGGTTGCACCTCTCCCAGAGCATTTGTTATCCCCCGGTGGTCACCGCATCCGCGCCGCTGCTCAGGCTCTGGGGCACCACATGGAAGCCATGCCTAAATTCATAGACCCGGAAATCTGCAAGGCCTGCGGACATTGCTCACTTGGCTGTTCAAAAAACGCAAAGTGGACAGCATTAGACTACCTGCTCGAAGCCCAACAACTGGGGGCTGAGGTGATATTTAACACTACCGTCCAACATGTGCTAACCCACAATGGAAAGGCTATCGGCGTTGCTGTGAAAAGTCCCCACGGTGAAACCGAGATTTATGCCGAAACTATTATCTTAGCCGCAGGTGGCATTGGGACACCCATCATCCTTCAAAAGACAGGGATTACCGCGGCAGGTAGTAACCTGTTTGTGGATTTGCTGGTCAATACCTACGGGGTAACCGAAGACTTTAGCATGCTCAACGAGCCGCAAATGGCGCTAGTGGATCTGGAACACCATGCGGAACAGGGATTCTTGCTTTCGACCTATATCAACCACCCCCGCGAGGTGCGCCTGATTGAGCTTGGAATCGAGGGCTACACGTTACCAGCTAACCGTCTGATCGGACTAATGACAAAGATCTCTGATGAGGCTTCAGGCCAGGTATTTGCCAATAGCACAGTTTCAAAAGCGGTCACTCTGGCGGATCAGGAGAAACTCAGGACAGGCACCCAGATGGCCAAGGACATCTTAATTCGCGCCGGTGCGCGGCCCGATTCAATTCGCCATTCTTTGCCTCAAGGCGCTCATGCTGGCGGCACGGCAGCCATTGGTCGTATTGTCAATTCGGATCTGATGACCGAGATTGACAATCTTTATGTGTGCGATGCCAGTGTGTTGCCCCAATCTCCTGGCCTTCCCCCTATCCTGACCATCGTCGCCTTAGCAAAACGTTTAGCCCACTACCTGATGGCTCATTGAGCACACCGGGATAAAATGTTGTCTTATGGATAACTGTTAATAACCGCGAGCGGCTGCCGGGAGTACGGCAACCGCTCTTGCAGCGTCAGCGGGGGTGACGCGTGGGGGTTGGCTTGGTCTACTTTTACCAGCCCCAACCCCGTCCACCGTACGGACCACCGTGGCAGCCCCAACCGAAGCCACCCAAGCCGCCCTGCGGGGCGTTCTGCTTCAACCATTCGGCCTGCTGGCTGGTCAGTTTGCCCTCTTGGACAGCGCGGTCCAAGGTAGCGCTGCGGGCCTCATCAATCTTGGCTTGCAGTTGCTCTGTCGTCAGGCCCAATTTTTCGGCCAGCGTGGCGAAGAAAGTATCTTTGAGGTACGAACCCAAAGCCCAGGTGCCCTGTTTCATTTGCTCGGCCTGTTCGGCGGTCAGTTTGCCGTTTTTCACTGCCAGGTCGAGGGCTTCATTGCGTGCTTCCTGCATCAGGGTGCGGAACTCCGCCGCGGTCAGACCCTTTTCCTGGGCCAATTGCGCCGGGGTGATGCCGGCCTGAATCCTGGCTTTGAGGTCATCCGCGCTCATTCCCAGTTTATTGGCCAGGGCAGTCAGCATCTCATCCTGCAAGTAGCCGCCCCACGCACCAAACATACCTCGTCCGCCCATCATGCCCCAGCCGTGTCGCCCCCAGCCCCAGCCGGGGGCCACAAGGGTGGTTTCATTGGTAGAAGGGGTTGTGGTCGGGGTCGGTGCTTGGGCATACACCCAGGCGACGCTTCCGAAGAGCAATCCCACCACCACTAAAGCGCCTAATCCGAATAATAGAATGTTCTTACTCATACTAGCGACCTCCGTTATAAAGGGTATTGTCTTATCTTGCAGCCGTAAGGATAGCAAAAGGGTGTGAAGAATTTATGAAGAGATGACGAAAAGGGTTTGAAGATGGCTGGTTTACGGGAGTGAGGGTTTTGTGAATAGGGTAACAAAGTTGACGAAAACGGACAATGACCAGTAAAATAGTGAAAGCCAAAGGAATCCTATGAGCACAGCCCATCTAACCCGGGAACAATTGGAAGAACGGTTGCTGGCGCTGCACCGCGCCAGTTTGGAATTGGTACGCGACGTTTCGCTCGAATCGCTGTTGGAAAAGATTGCCCGCCTGGCTTGCGAGCAGGTTAATGCCCAGTATGCTGCCGTGGGGGTTATTGGCGCCAACGGTGAACTGGAAGCCTTTATCCCGGTGGGGATGAGCGAAGAGGAAATCCGCCGCATGGCACACCCACCGCGCGGTTTGGGGCTGATCGGGGCGCTGATGCGCAGTGATCGGCCCATCCGCCTGCCCGATGTGAGCAACGATCCGCGCAGTGTGGGCTTCCCCCCCCATCACCCCTTTATGACGTCGTTCCTGGGCGTGCCCATCCGCCAGGGTAACCGCCAGTTAGGGCAGATTTACCTCACCAACAAGCGCGATGCGCCGGAGTTCAGCGCGGAAGATGAGCAACTGATCGAAATGTTGGCGGCTTATGCCGCCGTGGCGATCACCAACGCGCGCATCTACCGCCAATTGGTCGAGCGCGACCGTATCCTCACCCGCCGCAACGAGAACCTGGCACTGCTCAATGAACTGGCATCAACCTTAGCGACATCGTCAGACATTGATCAGATTCTGGATAAAGCCCTCACCCAGGTCTTGGATTACCTCCAACTAGAAGTAGGGGAGGTGTATCTGCGTCAGGAAGGTGGGCGCACCTTGCAGCGCATGCTCCATCGCGGGTCAATGGTGGAAGCACTCTGGCAACGCGAAGAATTCGCACTTGGCGAGAGCATTGTTGGCCAGGTCGCCAAGCGTGATCAGCCGGTTGTCTTCTCACCTGCCCCGCCCGATGGGCAAGGCGTGCACCCGCAGGTGCTGTTGCAGAATTTCCGCCAGGTAGCCTGCCTGCCCATCCGAGGCCGTCAAGGCGTGCTGGGGGTGTTGTGCGTAGCCAGCCGCCACGCTCGCCCGCTGGACGACCTTGAGATGCAGTTCCTGGCAACTATCAGCTCCTGGATTGGGCTGGCGATTGAGAATGTGCGGTTGAACCTGCAAAGTCGTCGCCTGGCCATCTTGGAAGAGCGCGAACGCATCGGCATGGACCTGCATGACGGTGTGATTCAGTCCATCTACGCTGTGGGGCTGACGCTGGAACACGCTCGCCTCTTGATCCATCAAGACCCCCAGGCGGCGTTGCAGCGCATCGAGCAGGCCATCCGCGATATTGATAGCACCATTCGCGACATCCGTGCCTACATCCTTGACCTGCGCCCGCGCCAACTCCAAAATGAGACCCTGATGCAGGGCATTCGCCGCTTGGTCAAAGAATTTCATGCCAACACGTTGCTGAACGTAGATTTACAAGGCCCCGAGGACGATCTGGCCGGCCTGCCCGAACTGCAAGCGGTGGCATTGTTCCACATCTGCCAGGAAGCGCTGGCCAATATTGCCAAGCACGCTCGGGCCCGCCATGTCGCGGTCTCGGTGTGGAAGACCCCTGACCGCGTCTTGCTGGAAGTGCATGATGATGGGCGTGGCTTCGACCCAGACAAGGTCAACCAGTCCATCGGACATGGCCTTTCGAATATGCGTACCCGTGCCCGCCAGGCCGGCGGTGAGATAGAAATCATCTCCGAGCCCGGCGCCGGCACCACGATTCTGGCCTGGGTGCCGTTAACAAATGATGAGTAACACCGATCCGGTGGAGCGTGCTGCGCGCATCCGCCGCATGTTCGGGCAGATTGCCCCACGTTATGATCTGACCAACCGCCTGATGACTGGCAGTTTCGATGTGCGCTGGCGCCGCGAGGCTGTGCGTGGTTTACACCTGCCGGATGAGGCGCGTGTGCTCGACCTCGGATGTGGCACCGGTGACCTGACGCGCGAAGTGATGCGTCAATCGCCCACAACTCACGTGGTGGCGGCCGATTTCACCCTACCTATGCTGCAACTAGGACAACGGCGGCGCTTTCCGCGTCCGCCGGTCTGGTGTGCGGCGGATGCCCTAGCCTTGCCTTTTTCCAACGGTACCTTCGATGCCGTGGTGTGTGCCTTCTTACTGCGCAACGTAGCCGATTTGGGTCAGACCCTGCGCGAAATGACACGCGTGCTCAAGCCCGGTGGGCAGGTGGCGATCCTGGAAACCACCCGCCCCACGCCACATCCTCTGCGCCCTTTGCGTGATGTGCTGATGTTCAAGATGATCCCTTGGCTGGGCGGGGCACTCACCGGCCAGCGCGATGCCTACGAGTATCTAGCCCATTCCAGTGCCACCTTCCTCGCCGCACCGGAACTGGCGCAAGCGTTGGTGGCAGCGGGGTTTACGGAGGTGCGGTTTACTTATAAAATGATGGGCACCATTGCTATTCATTGGGCACACACGTGAATCATCCTTCCCCTTCGTCCTTCCCAATGTTTGATCCCGATAAGGCTGCCCTGCGCGGTGCGCCCTCGTATGTCTGGCGCGCTGGCCAGGAACGTCGCCTGCAAATGATCCTGGCAGCGGCGGCAGGGCGCGAGCGGGGACGAGTGTTTGTGGATGGCTGTGGGGTGGGGCAATACCTGGTCCGCCTGGCCGAGACGGCGGCGCTAGCGGTGGGGCTGGATATCGAGTGGGAGCGCACCCGTGAAGCGTATGCCCGTCATCCGCGGGTGGTGTGCGGTGCGGGCGAGCACGTGCCCTTTGCCTCTGCGTCCTTTGATCTCGTCCTAAGCCACGAGGTGCTGGAACACGTGGCCGATGACCGTCAAACCCTGGCCGAGATTGCGCGGGTATTGGCGCCAGGAGGGCGGCTGGTGCTCTTCTGCCCCAACCGCGGTTATCCCTTTGAAACCCACGGTATTTACTGGCGCGGGCGTTACTATTTCGGTAACATCCCACTAGTGAATTACCTGCCGCGGCGCTGGCGCGACCGCCTGGCGCCGCATGTTCGCGTCTATACCGCGCGCGAATTGGCGCGCCTGCTGGAAGGCCTGCCGCTCCGCGTAGTGCAGCGCACGGTGATCTTCGGCGCGTACGATAACATCATCGCCCGCTTCCCGCAGCTGGGGAGGTTCCTACGGGGATTCTTGCAGGGATTGGAAAAGACGCCCTTGCGCGTTTTCGGCCTTTCTCACGTCTGGGTGCTGGAGAAGACCGCCGCCTAGCGCAGACGAAAGTCGTAAATACCGTCTTCCACCGCGTAGGTGCGTTCGCAGGTCGGGCAGGTGATAGCCGGTGGCGTATCGGGCAGCGGTTCGTGCCCACAGGCCGGGCAGCGGAAGGCAAAAGTAGGGGTTACCACACCTTCACCGCGCGCCCGGGCGCGCACAAAGACGCTGGGCGAGAGTTGCCACCAATCCCCTGTCCACTGCGCCAGGCCATCCAGCCAGACCAATAACCGCAACGGTACCACGCGTTTGAGCACCCCGATTCGGAAATGCGAGACGGTTAACTGCCGTTCGATGGCAAAGCTGCTCAGGTTGAGCCAGGTGCGCACGGTGGCGGGGTGAAAGTCAAAATTCAACGGGGCGAATTCCACCGGCTCGGGGGTAAAAGGGCTCCATACCTGGCGGCGCAGCCAATAACGCAGGATAGCTTTGAGGTTGCATTTATTGGCAAATTCGAGGATGAAGATTCCACGCGGGCGGAGCACCCGCCGCGCCTCTTCCAGCACTCGCAGTGGCTCTACCATATGGTGCAGGGTGCGGATCATGGTCGCTGCATCGAAGAAACTGCTGACGAAAGGTAAACGGTAGGCATCGCCAGCCACGTAGAGGTAGCGTCCGTCACGGCCCAGGCGTTCCTGCGCCTGCTGCAATTGAGTACGGGAGTAATCCAGCAGCACCACACGCTGGTAGCCATGGTAACGCGGGGTATTGCGCCCAGCGCCGGCGCCGATTTCGAGCAGCCACTGCCCGCCCTCGCGGGGTAGCAGACGGCGCAGAGCCAGCGCTTCAACCGCGTCCTCATAAGCGCGCCCGCCCTGTTCCCAGAACGAGCGCTGGTAATCAGAACCTTCGTAGTTGCAGATGGGGGGTGTTTCCATGCGGATGATCAGAGCAAAAAATTGCGTCGGGCAGGCTTGCCGGCGGCGCCCAGAAGGGCCGCCTTACTGCTGCTTCCTCTCGGACCTGACAGGGTTCGGCGGTTTCTGCCGCGCCGGTCCCACCCGAACGCGCCTTAATCATACCTTCCTCTGGGCTGGCTGTCAATCGGGCGCGGTGGTTTGGCGGGGTTGGCTCCCCAAAAAGTGCATCTACCTCCCATGTTATAATCTGATATGTGTCCAAATTCTGGCGGCTGACCGGTGTGTTTCTGCTCATTGGCGGGCTGAGCCTGGGGGGGCTGTGGATGATTCCTAACGTGCGCGAACGGGTGCTCTGGCATCTGGAAGCCTGGCGGGTGCAGGTGCGCTATGCCCTCAAACCCCCGCAGGAAGCCGTGTTCGTGCCCGCTTCCACCTTGCCCACCACGCCCGTACTTCTTAGCCCCATCCCGCTATCCACAACAACCCCAACGCGCCCCTCCGGCGAGGCGCCCCATCCCCACTTTACTGCCACCACGATGCCCACCCCCACCCCAACTCCTTTGCCACCTGAGGTGCACATCAGTGGTGGGCGTTACTATGACCAGCATGGGCTGTGGAATTATTGTGCCCCCGCTACCCTAGCCATTGCGCTTTCCTACTGGGGCTGGCAGGGCGACCGCACCGACATCGGGCGGGTGGTTAAGCCGTTCGAGAAGGACAAGAATGTCATGCCCTATGAACTGGCAGATTATGTCGAAAACTACACCGACCTGCGCGCGCTGGTGCGTGCCGGTGGGACGCTTGAACTGCTCAAAAACCTCCTGGCGGCAGGCTTCCCGGTGGTGATTGAAAAAGGGGTCTACCTGCGCGATTACAATGGCCGGTTGGGTTGGATGGGGCACTACACTGTGGTCAGCGGCTACGAAGAGGCTGCCCGACGCTTTATCACCCAGGATGCCTACTTCTCACCCGACTACCCGATCACCTATGACGATTTACTGTGGCAGTGGCGTTCGTTCAATTACACCTTTTTGGTCGTTTATCCGCCCGACCGTGAGACAGACCTGATGGCTGCGCTGGGGCAATACGCGGATGTGACCGCGAGTTACCGCCGTGCCATGGAGATTGCCTCATACGAAGCCAGTGTTCTGAGTGGCCTGGAGCAGTTCTTCGCTCTCTTTAACTACGGCACCAACCTGGTCAATTTACAGGATTACGCTGGCGCGGCGCGTGCCTACGACCAGGCTTTCACCCTGATGGCCAACCTACCCGAGGATAAACGCCCCTGGCGTATTATGTGGTACCAGACCGGGCCGTACTTTGCCTATTACTACACCGGGCGCTACTGGGATGTCATCCGCCTGGCCGAGACCACCATCGGCGCCGCCGACCAGCCTTATATTGAGGAATCGTTCATCTGGCGGGCGCGCGCCCGCCTGGCGCTGGGCGATACCGCCGGCGCCGCCGATGACGTCCGTACCGCACTGGATTATCATCCCGGCTTTGCTCCGGCGGTGGAACTGGCCCAAGCGCTCCAATTGCAGCCTTAAAGGGGAGAGATTTATGGTGCGTGTGCTTCACTTTGCCGATGCTCACATTGATATCGCCAACCGCGGACGCCAAGACCCCCAAACTGGACTGCCCGTCCGGGTGCTGGATTTTCTGACCGCTCTAGACACCATTGTCGAGACCGCCATCCGCGAGAAAGTAGACCTGGTGCTCTTCGCCGGTGATGCCTACAAAGACCGCACCCCCGCGCCAACCTTCCAGCGCGAATGGGGCAAGCGCATCATCCGCCTCTCCCGTGCTGGCATTCCCACCTTGATGCTCGTAGGTAATCACGATATCTCGCCCGCGCTGGGACGCGCCCACACCCTGCAGGAATATGAAACGCTGGACGTGCCCAACGTGCGCGTCCTCAACCGCCCGACCTTCCTCAAGCCCACCGATTTATGGGGACTGCCCCTGCAAGTACTGGCCATCCCCTGGATTTCACGCTCCAACCTGATGGGATTGGAAGAATTGAGCGGGCGCGAACCCGAGCGCGTCTATGAACGCCTGCAGGAGATTTTGTCCCAACTTGTGGAGCGATTTCTAGCTCAGGCTGACCCGGACCTTCCACTAATCATCACCGCCCACGCCTCGGTGGAAGGAGCTGTTTATGGCGGTGAACGCCTGATCATGCTAGGCAATGATTTTGTCCTGCCGCGCGGTCTGCTGGTGCACCCCGCCGTGGATTACGTTGCACTGGGCCATATCCACAAGCACCAGGATTTGAACCCCGGCGGCTATCCCCCGGTGGTGTACGCCGGCTCGATCGAGCGGGTAGATTTTGGCGAGGCCGCCGATGAAAAGGGTTTCGTGATGGTTGAGGTTGAGCGCCGCGCCACCCGCTACACCTGGCAACGCCTTAACGGGCGCAAGTTCATTGATAAACGCATCAACCTCGAGTCATTAGAAAACACAAGCGGTGAAAAACCTCTGCCCGGTGTGCTCATGGAATATATCCGCCAGTGTCTGCCTGCACCGTCCGAGGTAGAAGGGGCCGTGGTGCGCCTGGTGTTGGAATACCCGCGTGCCTGGGAATCCTTGCTGGACGAAAACGCCTTGCGCAAATGGCTCGAGCCGGCCTTAGAAGTGCATTTGGTGCGTCAACCCCGCGCCGAAATGCGCCTGCGCCTGGCCGGCGATACCGCCGTCGCCCAACGCTCTCCGTTGGAATTACTTGAACTTTACTGGAAGTCGCTCTCTTTACCACCGCAAGAAATTCAAGCCCTGCAAGCCCTGGCCGAACGCGTGCTGGCACAGGCTGAGAATTTATTGGACTAACCGGGGGAAGGATACTTATTTCGGAATGGAAGAAGGTAGTCGTATTTTAGAAATCCTCATCATCCTTCTGCTTATCTTGATCAACGGTTTCTTCGCAATGTCCGAGATGGCGCTGGTTTCAGCGCGCAAGGTG
This sequence comes from Thermanaerothrix sp., assembly GCF_056331585.1. Classification (NCBI taxonomy): domain Bacteria; kingdom Bacillati; phylum Chloroflexota; class Anaerolineae; order Anaerolineales; family Anaerolineaceae; genus Thermanaerothrix; species Thermanaerothrix sp. The sequence goes on along the minus strand of NZ_JBWGPQ010000007.1, from coordinate 50,205 downwards.
CGCCTGCAACAAAAAGCCGAAGAGGGTGAAAAAGGGGCGAAAACCGCCCTCGCGCTGAGCGAATCGCCCAACCAGTTCCTCTCTACGATCCAAATCGGCATCACCCTCATCGGCATTCTGGCCGGTGCCCTGGGTGGTGCCACCCTCTCCGGTGATCTGGCGCGCTGGCTGGCGCAGTGGCCCGCCCTGGCACCCTACAGCCAGGCCCTCGCCTTAGCCATGGTGGTGTTGCTGACCACGTACTTCTCATTGGTGCTGGGTGAGTTGGTGCCCAAGCGCCTGGCGCTCTATTACCCGGAGAAAATTGCCACTGCCGTCGCCCGTCCCATGGTCGTGCTTGCACAGTTGACGGCGCCGCTGGTTAAACTGCTCAGTGCTTCAACTGAAGCCGGCCTGCGCCTGCTGGGTGTCCGGCCGGCCCCAGAACCCGAATTTACCGAGGAAGATATCCGCGGTCTGATCGAGCAAGGCACCCAGGAGGGCATCTTTGAAAGCAGCGAACAGCGCATGGTCGAGGGTGTCTTTCGCCTCGGCGACCGCACCGTGGATGCCATTATGACCCCGCGTACTGAGATCGAATGGCTTGACCTGGATGAAAGCCCACAGGAGATTGTGCAACAGGTGCTTAACAGTCGCCACACCCGTTTCCCGGTTGCACGGGGCGATTTGGACAACGTGTTGGGGGTGATCTCGGCGCGGGACGTGCTGGCACAGTTCCTGCGCGGCGGCGAGTTCGATCTGCAGCCCTGGCTAAAGCCCCCACTCTTCGTCCCCGATAGCATGACGGTGCTCAAAGTGCTCGAAGCTCTGCGAGGCGCCCGCGTTTCACTGGCGCTGGTGATTGACGAATACGGTGGGGTGCTGGGCATGGTTACCCATTACGACGTGCTTGAGGCCATCGTGGGCGAATTGGGCGAGGCTGGCGAGAGCGAGGAACCGCTATTGGTGCAGCGCGAGGATGGTTCCTGGCTTATGGACGGCTTACTACCTATTGACCGCTTCAAGGAGGTCTTCAACCTCGAATCCTTGCCGGATGAAGAGCGGGTTGGGTATCAAACTCTGGCCGGCTTCATCCTTAGCCAGTTAGGGGCTATCCCCACCGCTGGCCAAACCTTTGAGTGGAACGGGCTACGTATTGAGGTCGTAGATATGGATGGACGCCGTATTGACAAAGTCCTGGTCTCACGCATTCCATTGTCATCCCAGGAGGATACATGATCCCGGTTCGACTGCGCTTAGAGGGTTTCCTTTCCTATCGGCAACCTCAAGAGGTGGATTTCACCGCCTTTGATCTGGCCTGCATCAGTGGGCATAACGGTGCTGGCAAATCCTCCTTGCTAGATGCTCTGACCTGGGCACTCTTCGGCAAGGCGCGTGCCGAGCATGATGCCGTTATCAATGATCAGAGCGATCGCGCCGAGGTGGTGCTCGATTTTGAGTATGAGGAACATCTCTACCGCGTCCAGCGGGCACGGGTGCGCGGTAAAACCACCCTGCTGGAATTCTTCGTGCGTGGTTCGGACGGTACCTGGAAACCCCTGACCGAGAGCAAACTCAAAGATACCCAGGCGCGCATTCAACATCTGCTGCGCATGGATTACGAGGCCTTTATCAATGCTTCATTCTTCCTTCAAGGCAAGGCCGATCAGTTCACGATCAAAAACCCCAGCGAACGCAAGCAAATCCTGATGAGCATCCTGGGGTTGGAGGTGTGGGAGACCTACAAAGAGACGGCCAAAAACCAGCGCAAGATGGCTGAGCAAGAGCAAGCGCTGATTGACGGCCAGATCCAAGAGATTGAACGCGAACTGGCTGAGGAAAACGAGCGCAATACCACCCTGACGGCTTTAGAAGCCCAACTAGCACAGGCCGAAGCACTGCGCCGCGCCCGCGAGGATGTGCTGGCCTCGGCGCAAAAAGTAGCCGCTGCGCTGGCCGAGCAACGTCGCTTGGTCGAAACTCTACAGGCTCAGTGGCAGAAAGCCCAGCAGGCCCTGGAAAGTCACCTCGCTACTTTAGCCGAGCGACGCGCTCAACATGCTGCCGCCCAAAACCTGCTCGCCCAGGCCACGGAGATCGAGGCAGCCTATGCCGAATGGCAAGCCGCGCGGCGCGACCTGGAGACCTGGGATGCACTGGCCGCGCGCTTCCGCGATTTAGACGCCCAGCGTCAGGCCCTGCGCCAGGAAATCGCTGTAGAACAGACCCGCCTGGAGAGCGAATACCACACTCTGCAACAACAAGAGCGCGAGATCCACCTCCTCCAGGCTGTGCTACCGACCTGGGAGGCGAACCGCGCGCAACGGCGTCAGCAATTGGAGGCACTGGAAGCGCGTTTAGCCACCCGCGAGACCCTTCAACGCCAAAAGGAAGCCTGCACCCAAGAGAAAACCGAACTCGAAACTGAAAATAAATTACTCACCGTGCAGATGAATGAGATCAAGGCGCGCATTGAGAACTTGCAGGTGGTGAGCGGGGCGATTTGTCCCCTTTGCGGCCAGCCCCTACCTCCTGCCGAACGCCAGCGCCTGATCCAGGAACTGCAGCAGGAAGGCAAAGCTCTGGGGGATCGCTTCCGCTCCAATAAATCGCGCATTCAGGCCCTCAGTGACGAAATGCGCGCCCTCGAAACCCGAATACGCGAGTTAGAAGATGTCGAACGGCGGGTAAAAAACCTCACCATGCAAGTCGCCCAAGAAGAAGAGCGCCTGGATTTGGCGCGCCGGCAGATTCAGGATTGGCAGACCAGCACAGCGCCGCGCTTGGCCGAAGTCGCCGCCCTTTTGCAGGAAGGACGTTTTGCCCTCACCGCGCGGGCAGCACTGACCGCCCTAGATGCCCAGTGCCGCGAACTGGGGTACGACCCACAGGGGCACGAAGCGGCGCGGCTGCGTGAGCAAACCCTGCGCGCTAGCGAAGAAGCCCTGCGCAATCTGGAAAAGGCGCGGGCCGAGGTCGCCATCCTGGAACGTGAAATTGTCCACCTGGAGGTACAGCGTGAAGAGCGTGAACGCGAGGTCGCCGCGTTAGAAGCCCAATATCACGATGCCGCGGCGCGTTACCAGCGCGACGCCGCCGAATTGCCCGACCTTGAGGCGCTGGAACGCGAAGTGCGCGACCTGAAATTGCGCGAGAACCAACTGCGGGATGAAGTTGGTGCGGCGCGGCAAAAGGTGCTGGTACTGCCGCAACTCAAAAAACGCCGTGCCGAACTCACTGCAAAGCGCGATGAAACCCAGCGACTGATCGCACGCCTTAAGACACTGGAAAAAGCCTTCAGCAAAGACGGCGTGCCGGCATTGCTGATCGAGCAAGCCCTGCCCGAAGTCGAAACTCAGGCTAACCAACTGCTCGAACGCCTCAGCAACGGCATGATGTCAGTGGCGTTCGAAACCCAGCGCGAATATAAAAGCAAAGAAGGAGAAAAAGAAACCCTGGATATCATCATCCGCGATGGCGCCGGCATTCGCCCTTATGAAATGTTCTCCGGAGGTGAGGCGTTCCGCATCAACTTTGCCATCCGGCTAGCGCTGGCGCGGGTGCTGGCCCTACGGGCCGGCGCGCGCCTGCAAACGCTGGTCATTGACGAGGGCTTTGGCAGTCAGGATCAGGAAGGCCGCCAACGCCTGATCGAGGCGTTGAGCCTGGTGCGCCAAGATTTCGCCAAGATCCTGGTCATCACTCACTTGGACGAATTGAAGGATCAGTTCCCTGCCCGCTTGGAAATCGAAAAGACCCCCCAAGGCTCCCAGATCCGATTATGGACGGCGTGAATCGCATTCCCTGGCGGATTGGCGTGCAGCAGCGCGTATTCCCTACTTACCGCGCGCCATTCTTTGCCGCGCTGGCGCACGTGTGCGAGGGCGGGCTGGGCTTGTTTACCGGCCAACCACGCCCACAAGAAGCGATCGAGAGCACCCGTGCCGTGGAGGGAGCCACCCTTTTTCCGGCGCGCAACGTCCACCTTCTCGACGGCCCGCTCTATCTCTGTTGGCAAGCAGGCTGGTCGGCCTGGCTAACAAACTTTCAACCCCAGGTGCTGATCGTCGAAGCCAACCCGCGTTACCTCAGCACGCCTTGGGGCGTGCGGTGGATGCGCCGTCACGGGGGTGTGGTGATCGGTTGGGGGTTGGGTGCTCCCGAAACCCGCCGCTTGCCCCTGCTGGCCGGCCTGCGCCGCGCCTGGCGGCGGCGTTTTCTAGCCCAGTTTGATGCCCTTATTGCCTACAGTCGGCGCGGTGCCGCTGAATACGCGGCGCTCGGTTTTGACCCCCAGCGGATTGTGGTCGCGCCTAATGCCGCCACGCCGCGTCCTACCTGGGTCCCGCCCCAGCGCCCGCCCGCCTATCCCCAAGGACGCCCCACCGTGCTTTTCGTCGGGCGTTTGCAGGCACGCAAGCGGGTAGACCTGCTCATTCGCGCCTGTGCCGCCCTGCCCCCCGCGCTTCAACCACGTTTGTACCTCGTCGGCGATGGGCCGGCGCGCCCGGCACTCGAAAAACTCGCTCAGGCGGTTTATCCCGCGGCAGAATTCCTGGGCGCCGTTCACGGTGAAGCCCTCCGTCCCATTTTTGAGCAGGCCGACCTTTTCGTTCTGCCCGGTACCGGTGGGTTGGCGGTGCAGCAGGCCATGGCGCACGCCTTACCGGTGATCGTTGCAGCGGGGGATGGCACCCAGCAGGACTTGGTGCGCTCGGGTAACGGCTGGCATGTACCCCCCGATGACCTGCCCGCGCTGACGGCGACGCTGGCCAATGCGCTCTCTGACCCTGCTCGTCTGCGCCAGATGGGGTTGGAATCGTTTCGCATCGTGAGCGAGGAAATCAACCTGGATACCATGGTGGCTGCCTTTATGCAGGCAATCTACCTGGCCTGGGAGTACCGCCATGGAGGTCCGTCATGCACCTGATGCTGGTCGCCGATGGCCGCAGTCCGATCACCCGCGCCTGGCTGGCAATGTTGCGCCCGCTGGGATGGCGCTTGAGCCTGGTCTCCACCTACCCCTGCCCGGCCCCGCCCGAAGTGGCGCATTTCGCGGTACTGCCGGTGGCCTTTAGCGCCGCCGGGGGGACGGCTTCTGGAGGACAGGGACGCGCGACCTTTCGCAAGAACCTGCGTCACCCCCTGCAAATCCTGCGTTACTGGCTGGGACCGCTGAGCCTGTCTCTCTATGCCCCACGCCTACGCCGCCTGGTACAAGAGTGGCAGCCTGACCTTGTCCATGCCCTGCGCATTCCCTATGAGGGCATGTTAGCCACAGCGGCCGGTTTGACCCTGCCGCTGGTACTCTCGATTTGGGGGAATGACCTCACCCTGCATGCCTATGGCTCACCCTGGATGAGGCGACTCACTCGCCGCGCTTTGCGCCGTGCCAACGGCTTGATCACCGACTGCCGTCGCGACCTGCGTCTGGCTCGCCTCTGGGGGTTTGACCCGGCACGCCCCACATTAGTCGTGCCGGGTAACGGCGGGCTTGACTTAGAACGCCTGCCGACACAACGCAACCCGCTGGGCGAGCCCTGGGCAGCCCGCCTGCAAGGTGATGAAACCCACTGGGTGCTCAACCCGCGCGGCATCCGCCAGTATGTGTTGAGCGACCTGTTCTTTCAAATTATCCCCCTGGTGCGGGAGCGCCTGTCCGATGTAAGGTTCCTTTGTCCAGGTATGGCCGGTCAACCTCAGGCCGAGGCGTGGGTGCGCCGCCTGCGCCTGGATGAGGCAGTCGTACTGCTTCCATCTCTGCCTCAAGGGCAATTATGGGATCTCTTTGCCCGTGCCGAAGTCATGATCTCCCTGGCTACCCATGACGGTACCCCCAACACTCTGTTAGAAGCCATGGCATGGGGCTGTTTTCCGGTTGTGGGGGATCTGGAAAGTCTGCGCGAATGGATTTGCCCCGGGGTCAACGGCCTAATGGTGGACCTGCGCCAGCCACGGGCCATTGCCGAGGCAGTCGTGTTGGCGCTGGAACATCCTGTATTACGTCAGCGCGCCGCTGCCTACAATCGCGAGGTGATTCAAACCCGTGCCGACATCAACCTTGTGCGCCGTCAGGTGCAGGAATTTTTCCCCCAATTCGGCGTTTCCGATTAGAATTATCCCTGTCCTCGTCCTCATCTCCATTTGGGTTTTTAAGAAGAGGTTTTCATGAGCGAAGAAGGGCTTGAACGATCCCGCTGGCGCGGTGTAGCCGTGGGTGCCGCCGTGGGGGATGCGTTGGGTATGCCGCTGGAGTTTGGCCTGGCCTCGCACCCGCGAGCGTTGATCCGCACCATGTTGCCCGGACGGTTGCCGGCCGGACATTTTACCGATGATACCGAGTTGGCTCTGGCCGTCGCCACCACCCTGGTGGAGCGCGGCCACTTGGAACCCGACGACCTGGCTCAGCGCTTTGCTGATTGGTATTCCAGCGAACCGCCCGATGTCGGCATCCATACCCAGGCCGTGCTCAGCCGTCTAATCGCGGGCGAGCCCTGGGACACCGCCGCCGAAGCTGTCTGGCGCGAGCGTCCCGAAAGCGCCGGCAACGGCGCCCTGATGCGTTCATGGCCAGTAGCACTGGCCTATTGGCGCGACACGAATGCCTTGCGCGAGGCCAGCATTGCCCAATGCCGCGTCACCCACCGTCACCCCGAGTGCGTAGCTGCGTGTGTCTTTCTGAACACCATGCTTGGCAGTCTAATCCGCGGCGCCGATCTGGAACAGGCCCTCGAGACCGCTTTTACTCTGGCCTCGCCGTTGCCCGAAGGCCTGGCTTACGCCATCCGCCTGGCCCCGCGCCGCCGCCGCGAAGAATTGCGCAACACCGGTTGGGTGCGCCATACCCTGGAAACTGCCATTTGGAGTCTGTTTAACAGCCATTCCTTCGCCGACGCCTTGATCCAAGCCGTCAACCTGGGTGCGGATGCGGACACCGCTGGTGCCGTCACTGGCGCGCTGGCCGGTGCCCTCTACGGGATAGAGGCCATCCCCGAGGAATGGCGACTGAATTTACGCGGCGAATACCCGCTCAAAAGCGGGCGCAACTGGGGCTGGCAGGACTTTGTTGCCCTGGCTGACCGCCTGGCTACGTTACAAGTGCAACCCTAAGCCCCGTTGTTTTAGGATAAAATAGATGCAATAAATCGCATAACACCGCGCAGCGGTGTTTAAACTTTTATTGCTCGGTGTGTGAGAGCAGAGGCAGGACATGTGGCGGTGGTGGATTATCGTTGTAATTCTATGTATTGGGTGGACGGTCGTGGGCCGCTCGGCAGCAGCACAAAGCGGTGGGGGAATGACGCTCTATCTGCCGCTGGTCAGTAAAGCCCCGCCCTTGCCCCCCGAAGATGAGGCGGCGCGGCGTTTACAGGTAGCACCCGGGTTTGCCATTCGCATTTTCGCTGAGAACCTGCCCCAACGCCCGCGCTTCATGGCCTTCGGGCCGGACGACTGGCTTTACGTCAGCCTGATGAACAGCGGCCAGATTGCCCGCCTGCCTGATCGCAACAGCGATGGTCGCGCCGATACCATAGAGATCGTCGCTAGCGATTTGAACCTACCTCATGGGCTGGAATGGCGTGACGGCTGGCTCTACGTCGCCGAAGGGAATCGCATCGAGCGCCTGCGTGATGGGGATGGCAATGGCAGCCTGGAAACGCGCGAACTGATCACCGACAACATCCCCGCCCCAGTTGGTCACAGCAGTCGTACCCTGCACTTCGGACCGGATGGAAAACTCTATGTCAGCGCGGGCTCCAGTTGCAATTATTGTGTTGAGGATGATCCCCGTCGCGCAGCCATCCTACGTTTCAATCCTGATGGTAGCATTCCGGGGGATAACCCCTTTGCTACTGATCCCGACCCGCGCCGCCGCCCATTGTGGGCTTGGGGGCTGCGCAATAGCGTGGATTTTCTGTGGACACCGGGCGGTGAATTGTGGGCCGATCACAACGGCAGTGACGGGCTGGGCGATGACTTACCCCCGGAGGAAATCGTCATCCCGGTACAAGGCGGTGCCTGGCATGGCTGGCCGTACTGCTACACCCCTGGTGTGGGAGTGGTGAGCGGGCCGGAGGTTCAAGACACCCGCATTGCCCTACCCACCGGGCTGACCTGTGATCAGGCGGTCCCAGCGCGCTTTACCGCCCTAGCCCATAGTGCCCCCCTGGGGATGACCCTGGACGAGGGCACGCTCTTCCCACCCGCCTACCGCCAGAGTCTATATGTGGCCTATCACGGCTCCTGGAACACCACTGTCGACAACATCCGTGACTGCAAAGTGGAGCGCATCCTCTTGAACGAGGTCGGCCAGCCCATTGCCGCCGAGCCGTTTGTGACCGGCTTCCGCGCCCCTGGCAGGCCTTGTGCGGATGCCGCTACCTACGGCCGTCCTGCCGATGTCATCTTTGGCCCGGGGGGAGCCATGTACATCTCCGACGACAAAGGCCTACGTATTTACCGTGTTGTCCCCGTTCCCTGAATGATCTACGGGCAGGGCTGCAAGGTGGTCACCAGGGTCTCCCAGGCCCAATTGGGCAGGGGCACAATGAAGGTTAATTCCCAGCCGCTTGCACGGCGATAGAAGATGAAACCGGTCGCGACGATGTCTTTGGTGTCTAAGTTTAGGGCTTCCCAATCAAGATCCAGATTCTCAAACACCACCAAGGCTTTGGCGGGACTTTCTCCATAAGTTGAGTTATAACCGCGGCAGGTGGGATTTCCAGCCGCCATAGCCGGCATCAGCGCGGCTATGATTTCTGCCGCATTGTTATAGCCAGGTGGGTTCGCGCCCACGGCAAACGGTGCAAACCCCACCCCCTCGGCGCTGATTAGATCGGCCAGAGCGGCGGGTTGGTTGTTCTCCACCGCCTGGCGGGTATAAGCCATCACCGCCGTTAAATCACCCCGAACCAGCGCACCCACCATCGTGGTTGGCACAAGCGAAGGCATCTGCGTTGGCGTAGATACCAGGATGGTGGGACCGGGAGAAGGTAACCTGGTGACCGTTGAGGTCGGGGGCAGGGCAGTCGGGCTTGCCAGCGGGGCGGAAGGGGTCACCACCGCGCAACCTGCCCCCACCAGCATTCCGATCAGAGCCAGAAAAACCTTCTTTCGCACAGATTTATTATACTCAATTCCCGCCCCGGGCATTCACGGCTTGGCAATACCAGGCCAGGATTTCCTCCCGCTTGGGCACTCGCCCGGCACACACAACCTTATCGTTGATCACAAGGGCCGGGGTGAACAGCACCGGATACTGTTCAATGGCCAAGACATCCTCAATATGCTCAAAGGCCACGGGTAGACCGGGTTGCTCCTGCAGAAATTGTTCCAGAGCGCCCCGCGCAGCCCGCTCCAGGGCATAACATTTGGCGCAACCGGGTCCTAAGACTTTCACATCGAGCATCGGCGTTCCCTCCTGTCCAACCTTCTCAGACTGCTTCCTCATCTCCGGCAGCGAGCACAACCGCCGTGTAATCCACCCCCAGACGCAGCGTCAATTCATCGGCAACGCTCGCCAGGTAGGGTTTGAGAGCGGACAGGGCAGCCTCGCGCGCTTGGATGGTGGGATGTTGATAAACGCGCTGTTTAAGATCATTGAAGAACTGCACCTCAGCGCGAGAGAGGGTTTCGCCCTCCTCCTGGCGGCGGATCAAATCGGCATATAACGCATATAACCGGCGTTCTAAGTCCACGGCTTCGTGGTCGGCTTCAAAACGCACCACCGCCTCGTGATAAGCCTGAACCAACGGATGCTGACGCAGGCTTTCGCCCAACGCCCACGCTGCCGCGATAATCTCGGGGCTCAATGTCATCCTTGCCTCCTGATATTAAAAGGGTTAACGACCACAGGCACACCCGCTGCGACGGGCATTGCGCGCGAATGGCACACCCAACGCCGTGCTGATTTCCCGATCCACGGCGGCGAATAGTCGCACCAAATCGGCCTCGGCCTGACGGTATGTCTGCATCAGTGGGAGTGAGTTCATCTCTGCCTGCAATGCTTCCAGTGCCTGCTGATGAGCCAAAAAATCGCCCTCAGCCCATTGTAGTGCCCGGTTGTGCTCGCGGATTTGAGCCGCCAGGTGTTGCACCTGCGCGTCCTCGCTGGCAGCTTTATAAGCGTGCACAAAAGCCTGATACACATTCGTTTCCTGAATCAACGTGGCCAGGGCGTGCACCTGGGCCTGAAGCACAGCACCGTCGAAAGAGGTTACCACCGGGGTTTCATCCATATGCAAGTCACCTTGGGCTAAGATTTGCATTCAAAAGAACGAATAGAATTTTAGAGGATTTACCCCCTGCCGTCCAGTGCGGAATGTCACCCTTTGATGATGACGTTGGAAAAAGTCATTGACTCAGGCATCCGTTATCGAGAGATTGCGGCGCAGCCATTCCAGGCCCTGCAAAAGCATGGCAACCTGGTTGAACCCCAACCAGATCAGGAAGATGGTCAGGCCAATAGCCGCCAGCGTGGTCAGCCGCGGCAGGTTAACCTCCAGCCAGTGCAGACGTTCCAACAGGCGCGTGGCAGCATCTTGGTATTTTCTGACCACATCCCGTGTCCCTTGCAAGCTCTCACGGATGTGCTGAATGTCCTCTTGCATGCGCTTGATCTCGGTCTTAATCAGCCCCAAGTTGCTCCCGGTTTGCTCAAGGCTTTTCTCCAGGGTGGTAAAGGACGTATTCAGCCCCTCCAGGCTAGTGGTCACCTCTCCGAGAGATTGATGCAAAGGTTTCTCAGGGTTGTAGGGTTGGCCCGGAAAGAAGGGAATTGACGTTACCGCGTAAAGCATCCCTTCCAGCACCTGTGCACTGGTCTGGGCGGCACGCAGGGACACTTGAGCTGCTTGTACCGTGGCTGGCAAGCCACGCCCGCTCAGCGTTACCAGCGTATCCAGCGCATCAACCGTATTGCCCAACGAGGTCACCAGAGTGGTAAATGCCTCTTCCAGGCGGGCCACGCTGCTATCGGCCAGGTCGAGGGCTTGCGCCACCACTGTCAATCCCTGTGAGGTGGTTTCCAGAGCACCGATGGCCAACCCGGTGCTTGAGGTCAGCGCACGGGTCAGCGGTGGGCGCACCCACCATACTCCCACCACCCCCATCAGGCTGATCAAGAGGCCTAGGACAGCTGTACTGACCAGCATCCATCCTGTAAATCGGCGGGAAACTTGTCGCATCGGGCACCTCCAAAACCTGGATAGGTGTGAGCAGCTCAGGGCACGACGAGAATCGGCGGATCGCCCAGGGAAAAAAGGCGCAGCAATTCGCTGGAAGCGGGAGAAAGCACGGTGATTCCCAGTGCAACGACTTGGGCCCGGATGGGTAGAAGGATCTGTTGACTGATTGCCACCGCCTCAGGCACCCGCGCGGGGGGTAAGTTAAACGCCAGGGTGCAATGGGGCACCCAGGCATCCACGCGGTAATGATCCCAAATTCCCCGGACATAGGGCTGAATACAAGCCTCAAATTCGGCATGCAATGCCAGCAGGGCTTGAGTCACCGTGACCCCCAGAAAGACGGTTGCCTCGGAGGCGAGGAAAACCCCCAGGCTCGAGAGCGTCAGCTCAAAAGGGGGGTAACGCCTGGCCAGAGCTTCCAAGGCAATACCGGCGCCATCCAGATCCAGGCTTTCACTGACTCCAAGAGTCACGTGGGGGCGGTAGCCGCTTTCACGCATTACCGTGCTCACCCCAGCCTCGGCCAGGTAATCCCAGGCCTGGCGCACCATAGCGTCCGTGGTGGGATCGAAATACAGTTCTACCGCAAAACTCATCGGCACTCCGGCTGCAATTGACGACGTCAGATCCCGGCATTGCGCCTGCAACGTTCAGGCGCCACCACCCACAAAAACACACCCGCCAGGTGTTAATTGTAGCCGAAAAGGTCACCTACCCCCTGGGCGGCGAGGGGTGATTCGGCTGGCAAGGACGCCGGAGCATCACCCGGATAGATGCAATATCCCCTACTCACCACGCAGACTGCTGCGAAAGATCTTGTACTCATCCGGCACCGGGTTACCGCCCTCCCACATCACATAACGGAAGTCATCCGGTGAGGTATTGCCCTCAGAGTTGATCAACAGCACCTGCGAATTCGGGCCAAGGCTGAGATAATCGCGCAGTTCACGCGCGCCGGGGTATTCCATGATGAAGAGCAGCGCCCCCAGCGTCACCGCACCCGATTCGCCGGAGATGATCATCGGGTCACCGCGCAGAGGCATCCCATAGACCCGCATGCCCTTGGCCGCGACGTAATCCGGGCAAATGGCAAACACATCGGCGATTCGCTCCAGCACCTGCCAGGCAATGGGGTTGGGTTCACCGCAGGCCAACCCGGCCATGATCGTGTCCAGCTCGCCCTCGAACTTGTGCGGCTGGCCGTCTCCAATCTGTGCCGAGAGGTAGAGGCAGGCTGCTTTGGTTGGCTCCACCACCACCCCCAACGGGCGCTCCGCTCCGAACAAATTGGCATAATAGCCCAGCGTGGCCGCCGCCAGTGAACCCACACCAGCCTGGACAAACACATGCGTGGGCTTGCTCAACCCCTGCGCAGCCAGTTGCTCCTGTGCCTCGCTGAGCATGGTGGTATAGCCCTGCATCACCCACTTAGGGATGTCTTCGTAGCCTTCCCAGGCTGTATCCGAGATGACCACCCAGCCGTAGCGTTGGGCATCCTCGTTAACCTGGTGCACGGCATCATCATAGGTACCATCAATCACCACCACCTTTGCCCCGGTTTGCTCAATGGCTTGAATACGTTGTTGTGAGGTCAATTTGTGCACGTAGATAACCGCCTTGAAGCCCATCTGCGCTGCCGCCCAGGCCACCCCACGACCGTGGTTGCCATCGGTGGCGGCGGCAAAGGTAATATCGCCCAGACGCTCGCGCAATTCGTCACTGGTCAGTTCGGCGAACGAAAGTTCGCGGTCGGTGATGCCCAGGCGCTGGCGCACCCACTGGTAAATGGCGTATGAGCCACCCAGCACCTTGAACGAACGCAAATCCAAGCGCTGGGATTCATCCTTCACCCAGATGCCCCCCAGCCCCAGCCGCGCCGCCAGGTTGGGCAAGCCCACCAGCGGGCTCATACGGTAGCCCGGCAACTGACGATGAAAGCGCCGCGCCTGCCAGGGCACCTCCGGCGGGATTAATGCCTGCACGACCTGAGGATCAAAACCGGCGCGAGCACGCGGGTTGATCAGCCACTCAATCGGTTTTTCACTGCCCATGGGCCACCTCGCTTATTTGTCTGACATCTTCGTATTAGTATAACCCCAAAATCGGTGAGGTGTAACGCGCCGTCCGCATACACGGTGCTGTTTTCACTTTCGGCATTGGGGGCGTGGAGTCACGCCGCATTAATTCCGCACTAATTCAATTAATTATAGGGGCAGCGAGGTGGCGAGAACACGTTCGAGGGGTGGCAAACGCCCGATTTGCACCCAGATGGTGGGTAAGAGGCGCAGTTTACGCCACGTGGAGGTGTGCGCGCGCCGGGTATGCACCTGGTAGCCCAGGCGCTCAATCTCATCCAGGATAGCCGCGTAGAGCAACGCTGCCGCTCCCACTGCCGGGCGGGCACGGGGGTGCAAGAGGCGAATGCCCGGCAAGGCGCGGCGGTAGAGTGCCTGCGCGCGGGCGATTTCAAACTGCATCAGCGCAACGAAGCGCGCATCCATTACCCCATCCAAGATATCCTGCACGGTCAGGTCAAAGGCGGCCAGATCATCGAGCGGCAGATACACCCGTCCCTTGCGCGCGTCTTCGCCCACATCGCGTAGGATGTTGGTGAGTTGAAGTGCAATGCCCAATTCAATGGCAAACGGAGCGGCCTGCTCAAAGGTCACCCCGCGCACCAACCCGATAATCGGGATGGAAAGCAATCCCACCGTCGAAGCCACGCGGTAGCAGTAAAGGCGCAATTCCTCCCAGGTGGCATAGCGGCAGTGTTCCAGATCCATCGCCACCCCATCTAGCAGGTCCTGCTCATAACGGGGGTCTACATGGTAGCGCTGACGTACGATAGCCCAGGCGTAGAGCAGAGGATTCGCCTGGGCTTCAGGGGGCAAAGCCACCTGCGCCCGCCAGCGTTCCAGGTCGGCACGTCCAGCGCATTGCGAATCCACCAAGTCATCGGTAGCGCGGCAAAAAGCATACAGCGCGCGGATCGCCTGTCGTTCGCGCCGCGGCAACAACGCCGTGGCCAAGAAAAAGGTGCGCGAATGTGCCTTGATCACCGCCTCGGTAAGGCGAAAGGCTTCTTGAGGGTGGGTAACCGCGGGCAAACGTTGCAGGGCATTCTGAAGCATGGTAACTTCCTCCGGCAATTAGCGCGATTGCAGGATCAGTTTCTCCACGACTTTGGCCGAGGACACTACGCCCGGCAAGCCAGCGCCGGGGTGGGTGCCGGCACCCACGAAGTAAAGGTTGGAAAATTCTTCGGACTGATTATGCGGACGGAACCAGGCCGATTGGGTCAGGATTGGCTCAACCGAGAAGGCCGAGCCCAGGTAGCTGTTGAGCACATCGCGGAAGTGCAATGGGTCAATGTAATGCTCCACCACCAGGTTTTCGCGCAAGCCGGGCAGGTAGTTATCTTCCAGAAATTCCAGGATGCGATTCTTGTACGGCTCGGCGGTCTCTTCCCAATTGACGTTCCCGCCCAGATGCGGTACCGGCGAAAGGACATAAAACGCTTCATGTCCCTCTGGTGCCAGTGAGGGATCGGTGATGGTCGGCATGTGCAGATAAAGCGAAAAATCCTCGGCCAAAACCTTATGTTTGAAGATGTCATCCAATAAGCCCTTATAACGCGGGCCGAGGATGATGTTGTGGTGTGCCAGGCGACTGTCCAGATAGCGCCGCCGGGTTCCAAAGTAAATCACAAACAGCGACATGCTGTAACGCATGCGCTCAAGGCGGCGGTTGGTGTACTTGCGCCGATGGGCCTCAGGGATCAGGTACCGGTAGGTAAATGCCACATCCGCGTTGGAAATGACGATATCCGCCGGAAGGATGGTACCATCCTTCAAGCGCACCCCGCGCACCTGTCGCTGCCGTTCATCCACCAGGATTTGATCTACTTCGGCATTGAACACCAGAGTTCCACCCAATTCCTCAAACAAGCGCACTAGAGCAGTGACCAGCGCACCGGTACCACCCAGGGCAAAGTAAACCCCCCATTCGCGTTCCAGGTAGTGGATCATGGCATAGATGCTGCTGGAATCAAAGGGATTCCCACCGATGAGCAGGGGATGAAACGAAAAGACCTGGCGCAGAAAATCGTTTTGGATAAAGCGTGACACATATTGATAAACACTCAAGTAGGACTGCAGTCGCACCAGATCCGGCGCCACCTTAAGCATATCGGTCAGATGGGTGAAAGGCTTATCCGCCAATTCCAAAAACCCCTTTTGAAAGATCGGCTGGGTGCTCTCTAGGAAGCGCCGATACCCCTCTTTATCCGCTGGGTTCCAGCGTTCAATGTTGGCATAAATGAAATCGTTTTGATTATTGTAGTCAAAGGCGCGACCTTCCGGGTCAAAAATGCGATAGAAGGGGTTAACAGGCACGAAGGTGACATAATCCTCGCGCTTGCGCCCGGCCAATTCGAATAATTCATCGAAAAGAAACGGCGCCGTGATTACGGTTGGGCCACCGTCAAACTTGAAGCCGTCCAGTTCATACACATACGCCCGTCCGCCGGGCTTATCCCGCTTTTCTAGAATGGTGACCTGAAACCCCCGTGCGGCCAGACGAATGGCCACCGCCAACCCACCAAAGCCGGAGCCAATGACAATGATGCGTTTAGACATAGCAAAAAGCCTCCCAGATTCCTTGATAACCTAGTTATAGCACACCCCCATCCGCAGTACCGTTTGGTGTATAAGGATTGTAAAATAACCATACAAGACGAAGGCTTTATGCCAAGACCGAATAACCCAGCAGATGACCGACCACCCGTGCTGCCCCTAAAATCACCCCTGCCGTAGACTGGCCCGGAAAGATTGAGTCACCCACCAACCACAGGTTGGGCAAGCCGGTTTGAGGACCACGGGCCTGCCATAATGACGTTTGAGGAAAACCGCCCACCATCCCTCTCCAACGGCGGGTATAAAAAGCAAACGTGCGGGGTGTGCCTGGCAAACAGAGATGAAGTGCGGGTTTTATCCCCGGAAAAACCACCTCAAGCGCCTCCAGCAAGCGTTGGGTATAAGCCTCGCGCCGCCGCAGATAGGCTTCGGGGTCAAGTCGCCACCACGGCGCCACCGCTGTGTGGGTCGAGAGGGTGAGTGCGCGCATGTCGGCCGGCGCGCGGGTAGGATCGTCAGCCGGTGAAATAGAGATGAATACCGAATTGCCCTCACCCAACGGTGCCCCAGGATCCAGGATGACCTGATGGTGAGTTGGAGTACGAGGCGGCAAGGCTTCGGCGCGCACTCCCACATAAAGGGTAAAGGCGCCCCAAGTCGGTGGGCGATGCTGCACTTCTCGGCGTAACACAGGTGGTACCGCGCCGTTGAGCAATTGACGCAATGACCACGGCGTCACATTGGCTAAAATGACATCGGCTTCAAAGATGGCCCCAGCCTTGGTCACCACCGCCACAGCACGTCCATTCCGCACCACCACACGCTCCACCGGGTGACGATAGTGCACCTCACCGCCGTGCGCGCGAATCCAGGTTATCAGCGTTTCCGCCAGGTTTCCCATCCCCCCTCGCACGTAACACACCCCGCGCCGAGGTAGATCGAGCGCCGCACAGCCATATAGGGCATTGGCCGAACCCGCTGTGGTTTGGGCGGAGATGAGCAACTGAGCGTCTAAAAAAACGCGTAGTTGAGAAGAGGCTGAACGGGGCAAGAGGTGCGCTACGGACCTGAAAGCCATTGGCACCGCCCTGATGACCGCAGGAGTGGTAGCGCGCGCAAGGGCAACGACATCATTGGGGGTTAGAGGCGGCCAGGGAAAGTGGCGCTGAGAGACTCTCCAAGCCACATCGGCCAGGCGTTCTTGAGTTTGCCAAAAGGACTCTCCCTCGGCGAAATACCGTGCCCGCTCCTCACGCCACGCTTCGCGCGTCGCCCATTGGTGAATCTGATGCCCGTCGAGGTGAACCACCCAGGCGAGGTCAAGCGGCTGCACCGGCCAGGTCAGGCCGAGAGTCTCAGCCAGACGAGTGTGTGGACCGGCGGGTTCAAAGCCACCTGCCAGCGTTGCCCCGGCATCGAAACGATAACCACGGTGGTAAAACGTCCCTGCACAGCCGCCCGGGTAGGTCTGGGCTTCTAGAACGACCACCCGCCAGCCGGCTTTGAGCAACAGCGCCGCTGCGGTTAGTCCCCCCATCCCCGCCCCTATGATAAGGGCAGTGCGCGTCTCCCTTGGATGACGTGTTATGCCCCCTGCCATACGTATCCGTCCATCATGCCTGTTCCAGTGCTCGTCTTATCGCCCAACGGCGGTAGGCAAATAAGAGGTGTAACCCCAAAGGTGAAAAGACCAGCCACGTCCAAAGCGAACGCCAACCCGGGCGGTAAGCGTAAGTAACGTGCTCCTCGATCACCGTATATCCGTCAGATTGAGGGAAAAACCTATGCCGATGCCGCCAGAATTGAAGCGGACCACGCCGTTGCTCATCAGTAAAACCGCGTTGCAGACCCACATCTTGGTGGATGGCTTCCCAGGTTATCCCAAATGGCCCCAAACCGAGGCGAAAAACCAGGCGCGATCCTTCGGCCAGCGGCTCGCGCGCGAGCACGTCCAACCGTAACGGAGGCGGAGTAAGGCGCGCTAAAGCATCCTCACGCTCATGAAATTTGACTACTGCCGAAAGGGGTGCTTTCACCCTGTAACGGATGCGGAATTCAGGCATGGTTAATCCGACAGACGCTCCAGTTGGGGAGACGAGTCTGGCCTGATTGTTACTTCCGCCGGCGCCGCGGCAACGCGATAGACATATCGCCACACGTAAGTGGTTAGCCAGAGCAACAAAACGCCGCTGGCCAGCCCCGGCGCCCACGGTCCAAACTGTTCCAATAGCAAACTGCCCAATGCCGGGGAAAGGATGCGGGTGAGCGCTTCGAGGGCGGAAGCAATGCCCAGTGTCCCCCCGACGTCGGTGGGGGCAACCACTTTGCTAATCGCACTGTTGATCACCGTATTGAGCACGCCGCCGCTCAAAGCTGTGGGGGCTAGGATTACCAGTAATATCGGCACACTTGGCGCCCATGCCCACCCTAATAGCGAGAGCGCCATCAGAGCAGTGGCCGCCAGAATCAGCGCCCGTTCACTGAAACGCTGAGTGAGTTTTCCTACCGCCACGCCCTGCACCAATACAGAGAGCACGCCTACATAGGTCAAAATGTAGCCCGTTTCACGCGGGCCGAGATTGAAACGGCGCAGAGCATAGAGTGCAAAAATGGTCTGGAAAGTCGAAAAAGCCATCGCAAAAAAGAAGCGCGTATGGAGCAACGGCCCAACCAGGGGTTTGCGCAAGGCCTCGACCATTGCCCCCAGGGTCAGCGGCGGCCGTTCCCGGGCATCCCGACGCGCCTGCTCCGTCAACGATTCGGGCAACCAGGCCATCACCAGGATAAAGTTGAGGGTCGAAAGGGCTGCCGCAGCCAGGGCGGGCGCGGCAAAACCCCACTGCGAGAGCACGCCACCCAGCGCCGGACCGATGATGAAGCCCAGGCCAAACGCTGCCCCGATCAGGCCCAGGCCGCGGGCACGGCTGCGCGCATCGGTCACATCGCTGATGTAGGCCTGGGCAACACTGATGTTACCGCCGGTGAAGCCGGCAATCACCCGGGCCACAAAGAGCATGCCCAGCGAGCGGGCTAGCCCTAGAACGATAAAACCGGCTAGGTTGCCGGCAATGCTGATCAACAAAACCGGTCGCCGCCCAACCCGATCGGAGAGGCGCCCTAAGATTGGCGTGGCAATGAATTGTGCCGCCGCATACACGGCCACCAACAGGCCAACCTGAAAATCGGTTGCCCCAAAGGTTTCGGCATAATAGGGCAGCAGGGGCAGGATCAACCCAAAGCCGAGTAAATCAATAAAGACGATTAGAAAAATGGCGAATAAGCGGCGATTTTGACGCAACATGGTTAGTGGATCCTTCTGCGTGGGGTATGTTCCTGCATCAGACGTTCGATAAGGCGCACCGTCTCCGAAGGGGGTGCATTAAGGTAAATAGCCGGAACGTTCTCCGGTAAGCGCAGGGATTCAAACGCCTGCCCGCCCAACACTACCCAGGGCTTAGGCTCCGGAAAGCGCGCCAGGGCATCGGGCAGGCCGAGCAGATTCTGCGCCGACTCGGGGCGGGTGGCGGTAAAGAGTAACAAGCGCGGTTTAAGCAGAGCCAGGGCTTCAGCCATGCCCTCGAGTTTAAGATCCTGGCCCAGATATTTCACATCCCATCCCCGCCAACGCAGCATAACCACCAGCATCAACAAGCCAATCTGGTGCAGCTCACCAGGGGCACACCCCGCTACAATGACACCTGGACGACTAGGGGGTGCCGAGGCTGCCAGCATGCTCATGAGATGTTGTAAACAAAACTGCGTCGCATAATGTTCCACCGCAATCGGCAATTCACCGCGATGCCACGCCTCACCGATCGTCACCAACATTGGCTGGATGACCTCGGTGAGCACCTGATCTACCGTGTAGAGCGCAAACGCGCGGCGCACCACCTCTGCTGCGGCTTCCTCATCAAAACGGGTCAGGGCGGCATAAAGTTCCTGGGCTAGGTAAGAAGGCGAGACGGATTCGATCACTGCTGCAGGAGCGAGCTGTTCCGCAGCCGGATCGCGCCCCAGCGCCCGTAGTTCGTGCCAATATTCCACCGCGCGACCAATGCTCAATCCAGCTTCCACCTGCTGCTTGAGCCAGCGCAGTAGGCGCAGGTCATATTCGGAATAAAGGCGGTATCCCTGATGCCCACGGTTAGGGCGCGGCAAACCATAACGCCGCTCCCAGGCGCGCAGAGTCACTGGCAACAACCCCACTAAACGCGAGACCGCCTTAATGTTATAGACCGGGGTATACGGATCGTGGTTTATCTCGGAGGCGTTCATTTAGACTCTTTATCACAACGCTAACTTAACCAATAAGATCATTAGCGTTATCTTACCACGCGCAACGGCTCGTGTATGACCTGCGTATAAGGTTGGTAGACCTGATTTTCTAACGCCCGGTACGAGAAACAGCCGTAAACAGGGTACGGACTTTCTCAACCCCAATTGAGAGGGTTGCACCCAGGTAGATGCCCGGCACGCGCTGGACTAAATCCGGCCGTTGGTTAAAAGCGGCGCCGCCGTAGCCGAACAGTGGCGCCGGGCGCAGACGGGCCAGTTTTTCCTGGAGGCGGCGCATGGCCAATGCGGATTCCTCTGATGAGGCCGTCAGGACAATCAGTGCCGGGCGTTCCTCGCGCGCATAGTCCACCAGATCATCGAGGGGAATGTCTGGGCCGAGGTACTCCACGCGATAACCCTCGCTGCGCAGCAGGATGGCAAACATCAGGCTGCCCAATTCATGCTGTTCATACGGCGCGCCGCCTACCATGATATAGGCGCTACCGCGGCGAATGGGATAGGTTTGGAACAAGGTCAGCAACTTCCCGCGCAAAAATGAACTGGCAAAGTGCTCAGTGGTGACGCGAATCTCGCCGCGATACCACGCCTCGCCAATTTGGGTTAGACAGGGGACAAGCACCTGCTCGAAGAGGACAGGCAAATCGTAGCCGGCCAGGGCTTCACGGAAGAGTTCCCCCGCGCGCATCTCATCATGGCGGATCAACGCCTTATATAACTGGTTGGCATAGACCTCCGGGCCAACCGTTGTGGCCTGCGTCTTGGCTTGCGGCGCAGTAGGCACGGCTTCCGGCCACAGGCCATTGCGCACCATTTGCCGTAGTTCTGCCACGGCCTCGCTAATGCTGAGACCACTATCGGTGCGGTCTTTGAGCCAGCGTAGGATGGCCACATCGCGCTCGGAATACAGCCGATAGCGGTTTTCCGAGCGGTGGGGAGTGAGCACCTCATGACGGCGCTCCCAGGCGCGCAAGGTCACCGGGCGCACGCCGGTTTGGGCACTTACGGCTTTGATCGTGTATTTGGGTTCATCGGATAATTCAAGAATGGTGGGCATCGGTTCCTCCTTTGGGTAGCGCCGAAACATCTGCCGATCTGTTGTACAGAGTTTAGCATAATATACCGACTTTGTATAGCCCTTTTGTATAATCATGGAGGAAAAAGGGGTGATTTTCAGCCTCACCCCTTGGAAAACATCGTCGCGCCCGACATTTACGGGCGCGACGACAAAGACAACCAAAGGCTTTTGGTTAGGAAGATGAGACCGTGGAAACCCTGCCTTCTGTAAGCAAGCGCTTATCGCGTAGTTGGCGAAGAACGCGCCAGCCCAGCATGCTGAGTCCCATCGCTATTTGACCCAAACCCATACCCAGGGTCAGGGCCGGAAAACTTGCCGCCCAGTTGACCCCGTTCCAGGTATGGGTGGCGGCCATGAGATGCGGCAGGCCTAGCGTCAGGGCGCCGCCAACGACTAGGGTCAATGCGGCAAGCAGAGAACCACCGGCACCCGTGGGGGGTGTTCCCTGCGGCTCAAAGATACCGCGCCATTTTCGCCCTCCCAGGATCAGGAACACAGCCAGGGTGAAGACAGTGATGTAGACCACCGCATCTACCGGCATGGATTTTCCGCGCAAAGCCCGCGAGACGAGCATATGAATCACACCAATCACCGCTCCACCACCGAGTGCAACCAGCGCCAGGCGATACGCCCTCCTGCGCCTACGGATCAGTTGCACCACAGCCACCGTGCCCAGCACGCCCAGCAGTGTGGTGATTACCATAAAGAGCATATAGAGCCACTGATAGCGCGCCAGCGGTGCCATCGAAGGCCCGAAACCGGTCGGGTTGATCGCCACACAAGACGTGCCCAAACCGCTGGCCAAGGTAAACAGCGCAGTAACCGCCAAGAACACAATAGCGATGCCGCGTACCGGATGCCACTGCTTTGGATAAGTCTCCATGTCTTCCTCCCTAACGTGAGATGCGTTTGGGGTGAGGCCTAACGCAGATTAAACCCGATCACCAAGAATACCAGGGTTAGCAATAACGACCAAGATAATAACTGTGCGACCCCTTCCCATTGGTCCGGGATCCATCGCAAACGCTGTCCGAGCAGGGCTAGTCCGCTCAGGCCAATCAGCACGGCCCCGGCACTGATTCCCAGAATGCTCGGTCGGGCCAGGCCCTGTCCCCACGCCCACACCGGCACCCCCACAGTGACCAGACCAGCCACACCGTAAACCAGCGCAACCATAAGCACACCCAACCGCGACGATGCCTTGCCCATACGGCTGTAAGCAATACCGATCATCCCCACCAACGCAAAGGCGAGGAAAACGGGTACCCCCTGCGGCCAATATTCCCCCACCAAACCCAATGAAAAACTTAATGGCACCAGTGCCGCCACAACCGCCGCCAAGGGATGTTGAAATATCTCAAGCCCCATCAGGGTCAGCCACAAGCATGCCAACAAGAGAACCCCGAACCCCACCGTATATGCTACCAGGGGCAAAGGAGCGTCCTCAGGAAGGCCATAGACGATTTGCCATCCTGCTATCACCGCCGTGAGCAGAAGCGCAAAGCGATAAGCCCATGAGGTCAAAGTTACCGCTGTCATTGCCTATAACGCTAAAAGCAACATCGCCGCCAACATATACAAGGAGGCATACTTGTATAAACTGAAATTGACCCGCTCGGTGGGTTTGAACCACACTCCCAGGGCTAATACCACCAACCCGCCGGAGAGAACCGCCAGCAAACGCAGGTAACCCCAGGCCATTCCTAACAATATTGCTGCCAGGGTAATCGCCACGGACGCCAGCAGGCTGGAAATCGAAATGATCGCGCGCGTGGCGGCGGCGCCGTAGCGGGCCGGAAACGTTGGCACGCCGGCGGCTTGATAATCCTCAACGTGGCGCAGGGAAAAGGTCATGATATGGGTGGGAATCCACAACAGCACTGCCAGCGCCAGCAGAATACCAATGGTATCCACCTGACCTACGCCGAGGGTGCGCCCGGCCAACACCGGCATGCCCCCAGCTACGCCGCCCCACACAATACTCCAACAGGTACGGCGTTTGAGCCACAGCGTGTACACCACCACATCGAAGAACCAGCCCGCCCAGACCAATCCCCCATAAACAGGATAGAGCCACCACGCCCATCCTACCCCCACCACCGAAAGGGCTGTCCCCACCCACAAGGTTTCCGTTGGGGATAAAGCGCCGGCGGCCAGCGGGCGGCGACACGTGCGCCCCATTTTGGCATCAATATCGCGATCCCACCACATATTGAGCAACGTGCTCCCGCTGATCGTCAGGAACAGACTGCCCGCCAACCCCAGCAGTGTTCCCAGGTTAAAGATCGGACAGCGGGCACTCATAAACCCCGCCAGACCGGTGGCTAAAAGCAGTCCTGTTTGCAGGGGTTTGATCAAAGAAAAATACTGCCGAATGCGCTCTTTCACCATCGTCGACCTTCTCCTCTCCACCGCGCGATCAAGGCTCACGTACGCAGCGAAAACCCGTCCCCGGCCCAAGATATCGCGGCGTGGCGTTGTTGGTCGCCCATACCCGCAGATCAGGTGGATAACTATCTTTGGAACCGCCGCGCATGAACCGGTAGTGCATCCCTTCGGTAATGTCCCCTACCCACTGCCATACGTTGCCTGCCATGTCGTAAAGCCCATACGGGCTGGGCGAATCCAGGGTTGCAAAACCATCGTAGATCTTTCCGTTGTAAAAGCCGACCGGCGTAGTGCGCGATCCTACCGTGCGCATCGCTTCGAAGGGATCGCCACTGCGATAGTAATTGGCATTCGCCGGGGTAAGCTCCCACCCCCAGGGGTATGGGCGTCCATCCTCGCCGCGGGCGGCCTTTTCCCACTCCAAGCCACTGGGTAGGCGGTAGCCGTAATAGCGGCAGTATCCCCATGCCCCAAACCATGTGACGTAGGTCATGGGGTGACGGGCATAACCGGCTTTGGGCGTAAAGACACCCTCAGCATAAACAAATGGGGCATCAGGTTCATTAAGTGGGACGTAAACGTAATCTTGAGGCGGGATTTCTTCTTCATGCTTGGCGCTGTGAAACGGATCACCCGGATAAAACCCCACCACATGATTACCTTGAACGCGCAGTGCGCCCTCGGCCAGGGCCTGATTAAGAAAACGCACATACTGTTCCACCGTAACGTCCGTGACCATGATGGCAAAGGCATGTGCAAGATGGGTTGGGGTGCTAAACTGACCTGCCAAAAACGGCCCTGCTGGCACCACCATCCAGGCCTCAGGGTCAACCCCGGTGTCGTAATCCGGCAGCGGCGTGGCTGCCACCACTGGTTGGCAGGCAGTTACCGCCAACATCAACGTAAGCATTATTCCCCACCGTGCCCAAAGTGCCCGAAACCCGCACCGCATCGGCCGTTTCATGCCTCGACCTCCATTTCCACCGGATCTTTTTGAGCGGCTTCAGCCGTCCAGCGTCCCTCCCGCCGGAACAGATCCAGCAACCGCCAGATGAGCAACATCGCCAGGATTACCAACACCATCCCCAGCCCAATATCCACCAATTGCAAGACAGTATTCACCAGCGGCTGCTGACGAGCCTCACTAACCACCAGGCGTTTGAGTTCATAGACCGTAACTGCCGCAAACGCCAGATCAGAGAAGAGAATAATTCCCCAACCATAAAGGCGGCGCACCCATCCTTTCAAGCCGATCAGGTCACCGTAGTAAAGCAGGATGATGGTCGCAATAATGGCCGAGAGCACATGCCAGTGCCCAGTGAGGATCAAACGCTCTTCGCGCGCTGGCCACTGGCGGAAGATTTCATCCAGGCGCACGGCGACAAAAATGCCTACCCCACTAACCGTGAAATTCATAAACACCATTTGCCACAGCGGCCCAAACCACAAGGGATCGCGCAACAGGGCGCGCAATTTTTGCCACACATTGGGCTTGGGCACATCGCGGGTGCCCTCGCGGATCAAGCGATCCCACCCAAAGATTACCAGCATCAGGGCCGCCAGCATCGCCGGCGTTGCCCCCACGTAGATGATCATATGCGCAATGGGTTCCAGCGGCGTGACCACGCCCCAGACCCCCAGGTTGAGGACAAGCATACCCAGGATCATCAGCGGCATGGCAATTTTGTGCAAAATGCCCTTGAAATCCACCCACCGCCCGATGATCAGGGTTAGCATAATCGCAATCAGCGCCAGCATGATATGCAAATGACCAATAACGGCGTACTGCAAGCCGGTTTTCTCCGGCCAACGGAGGATATCCTCGGCCAAAAACGTCTGGAATCCGTTGGCATAATAGGCCCCCGGCACCGCCCCGAAGAGCGCTGAGATGACCGTGGTAAGCGCCGTAGCAAAAAAAGCCACCCGTTCCAGATCTATGCCGCTCCGGGTATGAGCGTAGGCCGGATCGCGAACCAAATAAGCCTTGTTCCATGGCCACAACCCGATGCACAACAGCACTCCGGCAAAGAAGATCAACGTCAGACCGGCCAGATATAGGCCATGAAACGCCCAGTTATGCCCCCAATAGGCAAAGCCCAAGCCGAAGATCATGGCCGTCAAATATCCCACCGTGATCAGCAGGCGCACGGCGGTACGATAGAAAGACGCCATACCCACCAAGGCCGTGAGCAGATATGTTTCAATGGCAATGACGGCCATGGCAATCGTGTGATAGAGGATAATGATGCGCCCCTCGCGTTCCGCGGGTAAAAGGCGCATCCCCAAGGTCTTAATCACCCAATCCCGCACCCCTATTTCGGCCATGGGGCCGGAAAGCAGGCCAAACAGCGCTGTTTCCAGCGCAATCACGGCAATTGCGACCAGAATTAACCCTTTCGTGGACGAGAACAGATACGCCAAGCGTTTGCCGAGTTCGCGCATATGTCAATCTCCCATTCGCTTTAGCCCTGGGGTACCGTCAAGCCCTATTTGTTAGAATAATCACAAAGCCGTCCTAGGGCTTTGACCAAAGTTAAATTGCACTAACCGGGAAGGAAAACATTTATGCCCCGAGCAGAAGCGTGTGCTCGGGACACGGTTACCCACACCGGTTACTGGCCGGTGGAAACAAAATAGTCCCAGGCTTTGGGAAGCACCAACAGGATCAGCAAACCCAGGCTGGCCAGCGGTGCCAGCGCAAAGAGCGAGAAGCGCCCCAACTGCTGAGCGGTTACCGCCGCCAGGGGAATGCCAACCACCAATTCGGTTGTCGCCGCCACCAGGCCGGTCACCCGCACCCACTCGCGCGGTTTATGAATCACGGCAATCGTCACCACTGCCCAACCGATCATCGCTACCCAATGCAAGCGTTGGACCAAGGTGAAGATCGGATCGCCGTGGGTGAGGATACGGCTAGTGCTCGAAACCCCGTTCATCCAGCAGAAGATATAAGCCATGCCAGTAAAGAGTGCGAGCAGTGTTTGCCGCCAGGTGACCCTACCGACCAGGCGCAAGAACAGAAAATACAACAACAGGTAAGGCCAGAAGAGCGGGAAGTACACCGGGGGCAAGCCAGCGGCCATGTAGGGCACATTGACAAACCACGATCCCAACAACGCTAGCACTAGCCCAATCGTGGTGAGGAAGAACGCCCAGTTACGCCCACTGAAAAAGCCGTAGGCGCTCACAGCGAACAGCACCCCTGCCAGCAGGCCGAAATCGGCCATGGCCGGATGAATGTATTTGAGCAGAATTTCACACCCGGGCTCGGCCGATTCGGCGCTCATCCCGATGCGATACCATTGCAGGAAAAGCACAATGTGGCCGATGATCCCCATGGCTGCCGCAATGAGCGCCAGGATGCCCCCCAACGTCTGACGATTCTTCATGACAACCTCCTCGTAGTTTAAGGATTAGATAGAACTATTCGCCGAAGTGGCAGGAACAACCGTTGTAATAGGCGGCATCGTTATGCGCCGCCACATAGACCACGGTGCCCGGTTCAATGGTTAGATTGCACCCTTTCAAAAAATCAGGCCGCTTTTCCCACGCCCTCACCTGCACGTTGCAGGTTACATAAACGGTACCGCGCCAAGTATCATGGCACAGCGGGCCTTCTACTACCTTATCCACTGCAATCTTTTTCCCTCTAATCTCGACCAGGATGGGCGTGGGTGTAGGTCCGGGTGTCGCCGTCCTCTGAGGCACCTCAGTGGGTAACGCCGTTAAATAAGGCAGTGAAGTCCCTTCACGGCGGCAGGGATTACTCTCAGACTGACAGTCCACCAACCCAAGCCCGGCGAGTAAAATAACCACCAGAAATACCCATCTGTTTCTGTTCAGCATAAGCCCTCCTTTTCATGTGAAACATAGCACAATGAATCCCCTCAAGGCTTTAACTTAACGCAAAACCTAAGATAGAATTATCGTGATGAAACTCGCGGATAGATTTGCCTCTCATCCCTTTTTTGAGCCCCTTTCAGAGCAAGAAAGAGCCTTTCTGGCCCAACACGCCCTGGTGCGCAGACTGTCTAGAGAAGAACATCTGGCAACCCAAGGGGATTGCTGGCCGTACCTCTTTCTCATCCTGGAGGGGGAAATTGAAGCCATCAAGATCTCGACCGAAGGACGCCCCCTGATCGTCACTACCTTTGTTCCGGGCGATATCTTTTGGGGGCCAGCCTTCTTTGAGGCCGATCTGCCCCTGCCCGTCTCCCTGGAGGCCAATCAACCCACTATGGTGGTCGTATGGTCGCGCTCGACCCTGGAACCCTTGCTGGCCAAAGGGGGAATTGGCTGGGCGTTAGCGCGGTTAATGTTGCGCTACATGTTGCGCGCCAATGTCCTGCTGGAGCGCCTGGCCTTTCAACCGGTAACGGCGCGATTGGCACGCTTACTTCTGGAACATTTCCAGAGCACCGAGGGCCCGGCCATTCCGCGCATATTGACCTTGGACGACATGGCCGCCCGCATCGGCACCACGCGCGAAGTCGCCTGCCGCACGCTCTACTACCTGGCAGACCGCAAAATCATTGATGTCACGCGCACTGAACTGGTACTGATTGATCGAGAGAGCCTGATGCAGTTAGCCGAAGGCACTTAACCGCGGCTAAGCCACCCGATCCGATGGGATAAGAGCCACTAAAGTCCATTCTTCCTGAGGTTCCACTTTATGTCCGAACTCCCCGATTCTGAACTTGTGCCGTTGTGCCTGGAACACAACTTCTGGACCTGGGCCGCCCAGGCTCAGGTTGAGCCGATCCCCGTCCGCCATGCCAAGGGCGTGTACTTCTGGGATATCCACGGCAAGCGCTACCTGGATTTCAATTCCATGGTCATGTGCGTCAACATCGGCCACGGGGATGAACGGGTCATCGAGGCCATTGTTCGCCAGGCACGTGAACTGCCCTTTGCCGGGCCGCACATGGCCACCCGCCCGCGCGCCCGGTTGGGCCAACTGCTGGCCGAGATTACCCCGCCCGGCCTGACCAAATTCCTCTATACCCTGGGCGGGGCCGATGCCAACGAAAACGCGATCAAACTGGCACGCGGCTACACCGGGCGCTGGAAAATCCTCGCCCGCTACCGTTCCTACCACGGCGCAACCTACGGCGCTATTGCTGCCACCGGCGACCCGCGCCGCCTGGCCTGGGAACCGCTAACGATGCCTGGGGTGGTGCATTTCTTGGATCCTTACCGCTACCGCTCCACCTTCCACCGTACCCAGCCCGACCTGCCTGAAGCCGAATTCACTCAGGATTATCTCAACCACCTCGAAGAGATCATCCACTACGAAGGCCCAAACACCATCGCCGCCATCCTGATCGAGACGATCACCGGCACTAACGGCGTGATCATCCCACCCCAAGGTTACCTGCAAGGGGTGCGTGCCTTATGCGACCGCTACGGCATCCTGCTGATTTGCGATGAGGTGATGAGTGGGTTTGGGCGCACCGGCGCCTGGTTCGCCGTGGATCACTATGGCGTCGTGCCCGACCTGATGACTATGGCCAAGGGGTTGACTTCGGGTTACGCGCCGCTAGGGGCAGTGGCAATGAAGCCGGAGATTGCCGCTTTCTACAACGAACGCGTGTATCAAGGCGGGCTGACCTACAACGGACACCCCATCTCCCTGGCGGCGGCGATTGCTACCATTGAGGTGATGAAAGAAGACCACCTGGTGGAACGCGCCCGCGCCACCGGCGAGATGCTGGCCGAGATGCTTGCCGAACTGATGGATCGCCACCCCTCGGTAGGCGAGGTACGCTCGATCGGCCTCTTCGGGGCGATTGAACTGGTGCGTAACCGCCGGACGCGCGAGCCGCTTGCCCCTTATAACGGCACCAGCCCGGAGATGACCGCCTTGCGCCGTTTCTTGCTCGAACGCGGCCTGTTCCTTTATACCCACTGGAACGTCATCCTGATCATCCCACCTCTGATCATCACCCCGGAACAACTGGCCGAGGGCTTTGCCATCCTGGACGAAGGCCTGCAGATCACCGACCGCGGGGTGACGGAATAAGTGTCACCTTGTCAGTACCAGGTGCATCTAAATAAGAGTAATTTGTTCGGATACAATACATCCAAAATTTCCTCAAGGAGCGTGAACTATGGAGATCAATCTGGGCGCAATCGCCTCACCGTCGTCACCCCAGTCCAACCCGGTTGAAAATGTGATCATCCTCGGCGCCGGCCCGGCCGGTCTGGCGGCGGCGTTATATGCTGCACGGGCTGAACTGGCGCCGCTGGTGCTTACCGGTACCGAATTAGGAGGGCAGGCTGCGCTGACCCACACCATTGAAAACTACCCCGGCTTTCCCGAAGGGGTGGGCGGGATGGAGTTAGGCGAGTTATTTCAAAAACAGGCTGAACGCTTTGGTGCCCGCCTGGAATTTGATACCGCCGAAGCCGTTGACCTCTCTCAACATCCGTTCCGTGTGCGCACCTACGGCAAGGAATACCTGGCCCGTGCCTTGATCATCGCCACTGGCGCCAGTCCCAATCATCTTGAGGTGCCCGGTGAGTCCGAATTCACCGGGCGCGGCGTTTCCTACTGCGCCACCTGCGATGGCTGGTTCTTCAAAGATAAGGATGTGATCGTGGTCGGTGGGGGCGATAGCGCGCTGGAGGAAGGCCTGTTCCTCACCCGCTACGCCCGCCAGGTGACCATTGTCCATCGCCGCGACCAACTGCGCGCCGGCGCCATCCTGCAGCGCCGCGCCCGCGAA
This sequence comes from Thermanaerothrix sp., assembly GCF_056331585.1. Lineage (NCBI taxonomy): Bacteria > Bacillati > Chloroflexota > Anaerolineae > Anaerolineales > Anaerolineaceae > Thermanaerothrix > Thermanaerothrix sp. The sequence continues at coordinate 19,919 of NZ_JBWGPQ010000007.1, read as the reverse complement.
AACCCCAAGATCCAGTTCATTTGGAATACCGTTGTACGTGAGATTCGCGGCAATGCCGCCGTGGAAGCCGTGCGCTTGGAGAACGTGCAAACCGGCGAGATCTGGGAGCGTCCAACCGATGGCGTGTTCATCTTCATCGGGCACAGGCCTAATACCGCCCTCTTCCGCGGCCAACTCGACCTGGATGAGCAGGGCTATATCAAAACCGATGCGTTAATGCGCACCAACGTGCCGGGGGTGTTCGCCGCCGGTGAGGTGATGGATCCGCACTTTCGCCAGGTCGTGACCTCCGCTGGAATGGGAGCTGCTGCTGCGATGATGGCGGTGCGTTTCTTGCAGGAGCAAGAGGGATAACCCGAGTTGCTCTCTTTGCAAGCAAAGCTCAAAAAGGCTGCCGCATCAAATGGGCAGCCTTTTGTTTCGACCGCTGTATGTCTCACTTAGGGTGCTGGTGTGACTGCGCCCGCTGCCCACCAGACAAACACACGGAACGCACTAGGCGCGCCGGCCTGTTCGTAAATGGGCTTGCCGTCAAGTGAGGTCCCCGTCTGGCGCACCGGCACCACGAACCACTGCAAGATATGCGGGACGGTATCCACCGGGCGGAAGGCCGCCGGGACAATGAACTTGGTATCGGTCACGTACTCCACCAGGCGGCGCCCTTTGCCCTCGGTCAGGTCTTCAATGGTCACCGCGTAGGCCTCGTTATCGCGCAGGGTGCCCACAGCCGCCCATTGCAACGTCACGGTGTCATTCGCCGCGGTGAAGACGGCGCCATTGGCCGGCAGGAGTAGGTTGGGCGCCGGATAGGGCGGGGGTGGCGTTGGCGTGGGAGTCGGGCCGGGGGTTGGCAGGCGCTCACACAGCGGGATCTGCAGAACTTGCCCCTCATAGACGATGTCGTTGGTCAGGCCGTTGTAGGATTTAATGGACTCCATCGAGACGTTATAGCGCGCGGCAATGATGCTCAGGGTATCGTTGGCGGTGACGGTATATTCGAGTTTCTGACAGGCTGCCTCGGTGGCTTCTGCCGGGCTGAGCGTGTTGGTGGGCTGGGGTGAAGGGGTCGGCGTGGGCTGCGGAATGAGCAATTTCTGCCCCACCACCAGGTTATCACAGGCCACCGGCAGGTTGTTCAAGGCAATAATGCTGGAGACCGAAACCCCGAAGGTATAGGCAATGGTGATACAGTTATCGCCGCTGCGCACGGTGTACTCAATTGGCGGCAGGGGGGTGAACGTCGGCTCCAGGGTCGGCGTGGGACTGGCCGTGGGGGTAAAGGTGATCGTGGGAGTAACGGTCAGCGTGGGGGTGGCGGTCGGTTCAACGACCCGCCCGGTGCTCTGCAAGGCGGCAAAGACCGTCCCGGCGCCGATGGCGAGCAAGAGCACCATCAGCCCCAATGCAATCGGCAGGGAGAGGGTAATCTCGGGCAGGCGCGGCCCTTGTAGCAGACTGCCTTTTTTGCCGCCCTCGGGAGTAAAAGTATGGCCGCAGACCAGGCAGCGCGTTGCCCCTTCGCTCGTGCGGGCCCCGCAAATGGGGCATACTTTCGTTTTGGTCGTTTCCTCTGGACTCATAGACCTTCATCCTAAAAATATGCCGTGAGGTATCGCGGCAGGGGGTATTATAACATAGTCGTTTTTCTGACAAGGGCAGGGGAATTTTTGCCTGTTCAGATCACCACCACTCGTGTGCCGTAGCCGCGCTTTTCAATGTCCTCCGGGCCAGCCACCGGCGTCGTCCAGCGGTAGAGCCAGCGCGCCTCGGCGGTGCGCATGTTGATGCACCCGTGGCTGCGCGGGGTGCCGAAGTCGGTGTGCCAGTAAGTGCCGTGGAACGCCACTCCGGTGGCTTCGAAGAAGCACGTCCAGGGCACGCCTGGCAATTCGTAGTCCTCCGGATTGCCAGTCAAACGTCCCTCGCCCATATGTTTGGAAGGCATCTTGGAGAAGATGTTAAACTCCCCTTTGGGTGTCTCCCAGGGGATTTCCCCCGGTGGCGAGCGAAATAGGCCCGAGGAAATTTTGGTCCGGAAGACCGGTGTCTCGCCCTCGTAGCAAGTCAGGCTCTGGCGGGCAATTGAGACTTCGATCCATTTCTGATGCGCCGGCACCTCAGGTGAAATGGGAGCGAACTCCTCCGGCTTGAACAGACGCAGGTGCACCGCCGGGACGTGGTACTCAAGTTCGAGCAGTTCGTCCTTGAGCCGGTACCAGGGGCTGCCATCTGGACCTTCGTCAATCCCTACCACCCAATGTGTGGATTCGTAGTAAAGGCGGTATAATGGCTGCCAGCCCTGGGCGCGGGTATAGCGCAACGCCTGGGTATACGGCACCGTGACCTCAGCCAGGACGAGCGCTGCGGGCAACTCCGCCGGCACCGGGTTATATTGAATCCGCACACGTTGGGTATTGGCGCGATGAATATAGCCACCCCACACCCGATACCAAACCGGATTATGGGCCGGACCGGCCTCCGACTCTACCTCGGCGTAAATATTGACCAGTTCATCGCGGTAGCGCTGGAAGCGGATGCGGCTTTGGTCCGAGGGCTGGCTATAAACGCTGACCGAGCGCACGGTCACCCGCAGCAAGTCCTCTTGCGTGGCATCCTGGAGCACACCCCCGCTGGGGTGAAAAGCCAGTGCGCCCAGGCCCAAGCCCATCAGGCGCAAAAACTCACGGCGCGAAAGACGGATGCTCATGTAAAGGGGATTATACCAGGATGAACGGCTTGCTCCTGGCCCTGCTCTCGGCCTTGGGAGGCGCGCTGGCTAACCTCATGGCACGCTCCCTCTTGCGCCAGACGACCCTGCGCGCCATTTTCGGGCTCAATTTTGCCCTGATCTTGGCCTGGCTGCTCCCCTTTGCGCCGTTTTATTTTTTCCTAGCGGTCTCACCCCCCGCGCTGGGGTGGTTAGCATTCGCCATCGGACTGGATGCCGTGGCCAATTACGCCTATTTTCAGTCCTTCGTTCGCCTGGATGTCCTTACTGCCAGCACGCTCCTCGCCCTTTCCCCGCTTTTCACTCTGCTAGCAGCGCCATTCCTCAGCCCGATCTCGCCACCGCTGGGCTGGTTTCAAATCCTGGGAGTTGTGTTGTGTAGCGGGGCCGTGCTGGTTATCACTCGGGCCCAAAACGCCGCTCCCTCCCTTTTGTGCGCTTGTCCACGCCCGGCCCCAAGCGCATTGGCCTACCCCCTGGTTGCAGCGGCGCTCTTCGGGCTGAGCCTCTACCCCACCCAACATCTGTTTGCCGCTGGTTACACCAATCCACCCACGTATTATCTCATTCGCGCCGCGGTGATTGCCCTGCTGGCTTGGCCGCTAAGCCGCCCCCGCTGGCGTGGTTTGCCAGCCGGTCTGATGCGTGGGCTAGCCCTGCGCGCGGCAGTCGTGATCGCACAATGGTTGGTGCTGCTCTACGCGCTGGAAGGGGCAGCCCCGGCGGTGGTCAAAGCCCTGGCTGACACCTCGCCCCTCTTCGTGCTGGGTCTCAGCCTGTGGCGGGGCGAAAAGCCCACCCGTGCCCAGGCCCTGGCAACACTGGGCGTCGTGCTAGGGGTAGCGCTGTTGTGGCTTGGAGAGAGTTAACCTAACCGCCGCGCCAGAAAGCGCGGATCAGGTCTCTCTCAGGCGGCTAACCTGCACCGCGCGCCAAGCCTCGCGGTTCTTCTTACGGTCAAAGTTTTTTCTAGGGCATAGCGCACGCGACAACCTTTGGTTTGACACTCGTGCAGCAGGTCGCGCGCCAGCACAAAGACCTCTTCCCCGCCCCCGTCCGGTTGAATGTAGGTGTATTGGCGTTGCTCAGGAGCTTCTTTCACCATACCGGTACAAAAGGTCAGGCCGCGGGTCTGGCCTTCCTTCCATATCTGACGGCAACGCGCTTCCAGCTCCTTACTATCTTGTGGTAAATCGGGCCAGGTCGAGACCTGTTCGGCAAGAGCCTGGCGCACGCGCTGTTCAGCTTCCTGATCTTCGGGCGGCACCTTCCACCCCTTTTCCATCCGCACAGCTTGGACCCGGGCGACATGTAGCGCTGTTACCTCGGGTTGGTTAAGTTTCAACGCCAGGTCGGCTAGCGCCATCAGATAACCCAATTTGTATTCCACCCCCTGGTTGGTCGAAAGCAGCGCAGCGCAAAAATGGCGCTATACCTCATCCTGCTGACCAGTGCGGGCTTCTAGGCTTGCCAGGTCGGCATACAAGGACCAGTCCGCACAGGGGTGATTGAGCAGGCGCCAAAATTGGGTGATGCCCTCGCCCAGGCCGCCTAGTTCAGCGCGCTTGGGCTGTGATGCGCTGGAGGAAGAATTCGTCGGCAACGTCTGGCAATCCGGCTTGGGCGGTTTCAAGCGCTTCTTGATAGCGCCCCAGTTCCAGCAGGGCCTGCGCCCGCTGGATGTACCACACCTCGCGCTCAGACATGGTTTTCTTGCCGTTGATCTCGCGCGCCTCTTTCTCCAAATCCCCAGGGCGAGCCGCGCCGACCATTCTTCGACCACTGCCCACTGCCTCGATCTTGAGCAACCTTCATCACCGCCTGGCTCACCAGTTTGAGCAGTAAGGCCTGGGGATTCAGGTCCGGGATTTGGCGGGCCCCGAAAAGCGCGCACCCCAGATCACCGGTTTTCCAGGCGGCTTGATGTAACGTTCGTCAAGCACTCACCCCAGTTCAGATTGGATGTAGGGATCACCGGGCGCCAGTTCCAAGGCCTTGCGCGCGACCGCCTTGGCTTGATCCAGGCACCCCTGTTGGCGCTGGCAGAATGCCAGGTGCCATCCCACGCGGGGATCGGGCTGTTGCTGCCAGAAGGTGGTGAAGATCGGCGCGGCCCCTGGGTAGCGGCATTCTTTGCGCAGGTTCTCGACCTGGGCGAAACAATGAGTGACGTTGGGCATGTTTTTTTCCTTCGGGCGGTGGTTAGGATCCCAGTGGCTAAGCATGCTGGAGGTCCCCCGTCTGGTTTGATATTAGTTTTATGATGATCAATTATAGTTATACCGCATCCCAAGTCCGAACCAAGTTAAGCGCCCTGCCCATCGTTGCACACCCCGTGTTGATTGCCTGCGGAACTTATGTCTCATCTCACCCAGTGCCCATGGGGGTGTATCAAAAAGCGGTCTGAACAAAAAAGAGAATTATAAGCCAAAAAGTTAGATGGATTGTATTTCGTTTGTTGGGATTGACAA
>NZ_JBWGPQ010000007.1:0-14620 GCF_056331585.1 Thermanaerothrix sp. | reverse complement strand
ATATTGACTTTACGCCATTTTTACGCATTCTTTATGGATGCAGGGGGAAAGAGAACGCAACGTGGCCCCAAAGTCCGCAACCTACATTGTTGAATCAGATCAGCCTCTGCCCATTCCATGGGGGCAAGCGGGAGGGGTCATTTTGCCATTTTCCCCGTGATGGCGGGGTGTCGTCGCTTCTGATCTCATTTTGATCCAAGGGGAGGTTTCACATGAAAGGTTCCTATCTTGCTCGTCTCGTCACACTGATTGTTGTGGCAGCCCTACTGATGTTGGGAGTGGGGGTAACTGCGCCAGCGCAGGCGGAAAACACCACTCAAATTGTGCTGGGCATTGACCGTGCCTTATTCGCCAAAGCCAGCGCAGTTGAACTAACCGGAAGTCCGTCAGGAAAGGGGGCCTGGTTTGTAAACCAAAGTTCCGCCAAAATGGAACTCTATTTGGACCCCACCAAGCCACCCCTGAATGCCTTGGGGTCATTTAAGATTGACGACATTAAAAGTATTTCTTATAAGACCAATAAACCAACTGATCAGGGGAGCGTGGATTTCGTCCTAATCATTTACACTACACCCGATGGATACGATGATACAACTTCCTGGTATGGCTATCGTCTCAATGCGGAACCTTACTTCTCAAACAATCTAAACGCCCCAGCCAATACCTGGAACACCTGGACCACCGATGCGACTACCAATCAATTGACCTTCTATGATACGGCCAAAACGGGCACCTATGGTTTCTATGGACAGCCAACACTTCAAGACTTGCAACGCGGCTCGATCAATTGGCATGATGATTACGATCTCTCCTATGCCGACGACCGAGACATTGACTATGGAAACGAGACGGTAAAGTACATCTCCATCCAAACCGGAAGTGGATGGAGTAGCAGTTTCATGGGCTATCTGGATGCCATCACGATCAGCCTGACGAACGGCACTACGGTCACTATTGATCTGGAAGCCTATTACGACGAAGCCTGGGTAGATGACAATGCAAATTCAGACTGGTATTTGATCCCTGGCCATTTCGCTAAAATTCAGGATGCCATTGACGCCGTCGCCCCCGGCGGGACGGTGTATGTATACCCGGGTGATTACCACGAGAAAGCCATTAATCGCTACGTACTTGGCACGCAAGGCCCCCACCAATTTGGCCTCTTCATCGGCCAGGAGAAGACGGGCTTGAAGATTATTGGCGTGAACGCTGAAGGTCAGCCCATCACCGACTATGAGGATGTGGCGGCAACGGTCACGACGTATGCCACGAATAACTTCGGCTATTCCGGGGTTTTTGTCGAAGCCGATGATGTGACCATCCAGGGATTGGAGATCAAGGACAATATTGTAAATAACCAGGTCAGCAACAACAAGACCATCGAGATCATCGGGGATAACTTTACCCTCCGCGATTGCCATATCAATGTAGGTGCTGGCGAAGAGGATGGTGGCTCGGTTTATTTTGGCGATTGGCGCTTTAATACCGAGACCAACACCTCATACATTCAGCGCTATACCCTTGAGGAAAACTGGTTCGATCACGGCACCAGTGTTGATCTCGCTAACGGTGCTGGATATTCCGGTGAAGTTTCTGGACGCCAAATCATCAATAACAAATTTACCAATGACCCCGATGACTACTGGCCGTTTATCTCCTTCAACGGCTCAGATACCGGCGTGCCTTGGTTTGTCCACTCCGTAGGCGGTGCCGTAATCCGTGGCAATAACTTTATCAATAACTACAACCAGATTGGCAATGGTGTTGCTCATATCCGTGCCCGTGGTACCTATGACAACTCCCAGTTTGACTGGTCATCGTATTGGAAGGACAACACTTACAATAAAGCCGTGATCTTTGGCGTCAATCCGCCTTCAGATCTCGGCACCTACTCTTACACATCAGGGTCATACACTTTCAATGGCGTGCGCCGTATTGGCGTTACTATCCAGAATGAGGTGGAAAAGGCCGTCAACGGGCAAACAGTGTTGATCAAATCCGGCACCTATGAGGAACAGGTGGTTGTGTCCGGTAAGACTCTCACCCTCCAGGGCGAGGGCGCGAACGTGGTGATTAAGTCGCCGTCTACGCTGACCGCCAAGTTCACCACCTCGGTGGATAACAAACCGGTGGTGCTGGTGCAAAATAATGCTAATGTCACCATTAAAAACCTCACCGTGGACGGCGCTAAACGTGGTGGCATCCATACCAATTACCGCTTTATAGGCATTGGGTTCTACAACGCTGGTGGCACGGTTGAAAATGTCACCGTTACCGGTGTGCGTGACGATGAAAACGGCCAGATCTCGGGCATGCAGCACGGCCTGGGCATCTACGCTTACAACCAGGATGGCACCGCTCGCACCTTGACCGTGCGTAATGCCACCGTGACCGACTTCCAAAAGAACGGCATCACCGTAGTCGGCGGTGGCCTGACCGCAACGATTGAGGATAATACCATCACCGGCGCCGGCACCACCTCGATAATCGCCCAGAACGGCATCCAGGTGTCGTCTGGCGCGGCAGCAACCGTGCGCAACAACACCGTCTCCGGAATTGCGTACAGTGGCCAGTCTTGGGTGGCCTCAGGTATCCTGGTCTACGGTGCTGGCACCACCACGGTAGAGGGCAACATCCTCACCTCCAGCCAGGCCAACATCTACGTGGTTGAATCCAGCGCTACCGTGAGCGCCAACCGCATCAGTACGCCAGCCTGTGCGGGAGAGGGCTGCTACGGCATCGTCGCCAGCGATCCGCTGACCGCGCGCCCCAGCCCGCTCGAAGAAGCCGTGGCTTCAACCACCCCTGCCCAGCCCAACCGTAGCAGTAGCTTCACCCTGCTGGGTAGTACCAACCCGCTGGATACGGTAACCATCACCGCCAATGAGATCAGCGGTGTAGCTTACTCCAGCGGCGAGAGCGTTGGCCTGGGCGTTTATGAAGGCTACGCCGACCGCGATGTCGACGTCAACGCCAGCCAGAACGTCATTGGGGGCTGGAAGTACGGCGTGTATGTAGGGCGGTGTGAGGGGGATGGTTGTTATTCCGGTCGCCTGCACACGTTTGCGCTCAATCAAAATGCCATCATGGGGAACACGGTCGGCATGGGCACCAATCTCACCATATCCTTGAACGCCGAACGCAACTGGTGGGGTTCGGCGCATGGCCCGCAGGTAGCGACCAACTCCGGCGGGGATGGTCAGCCCATTGAAGGGAGCACCATTGACTATGTGCCGTGGCTGTGCGATGGTACCGATGCGCAACCAAGCCAAATCGGCTTCCAACCCGTGAGCAACGCAGAGACTTGCACCAACACCCCCATCCGCTTGCGCTTCATCGTACAGCCGCCGTCCACCGCTTTTACCAATGAGCCGTTCGATCCTCAGCTGCAGGTGCGGGTGGAAGACGCTCAGGGCAATCTGGCCATCAACTACGGCAATCCTGTTCTCATTGCCCTGGTGAACAACCCCGCTGGCGGTGTACTGGGTGGTACCCTCTCGGCCGATCCGGTCAACGGTGTCGCAACCTTTACTAACCTCTTCCTCAATAAACCGGGCACAAATTATCGCTTGCTCGCTACGTCCGGCAGCCTGACCCCAGCGTACAGCAATGACTTCACCGTGGTGGATCCCAGCGCCGACCTCAGCCTTAACCTGAGCGTGCCGGGCAGCGTCAATGCCGGAGCCACCTTTGATTACACCCTCACCGTGAGTAACGCCGGGCCGAAGGCGGCGAATGCGCTCACCCTCACCCTGAACCTGCCGGCCGGCGTGACCTACCAGAGCGCCAGCGGCAGCGGCTGGACCTGCAACCACAGCGCTGGGACCGTCACCTGCACCGCCACCAGTCTGGCCAGCGGCGCCAACGCCACCGTGACGGTCAACGTCACCGCCCTAGCCCAGGCGGGCACCCTCACGGCTACCGCCAGCGTCAGAGCGGATTCCCCGACCGACCCCAACTCGGCCAATAACAGCGCCAGCGCCGACACCACGGTGGTCGTCCTGCCGCCGACTGGTGGCAGTCAGATTTTCCTGCCCTTGATCATGCGCTAATCCCGCGTTCCCCTTCCCGCCTTGGCCCCGCCGTCCCCCACGGCGGGGTCGTTTATTAAGGCGCCGGCTCGGCGATGACGAATAACCGCCCCCAGGTGCTCATGCCCTCGCGCGCAATGCAGGTCTGCAAGGTAACGTGGGGCGTGCCCTGGTAATGACGGGCAAACACCTGCGCCGCGGTGAGGATCTCACCACTGGCCAGGTCTTTGAAATCGCTCGTGGGGCTGTCGGGCTGGAGGGCCTGATATTCAAAACGCTGACTCACACGGTAGGCGTGTGTTTGCCCATCCCCCTCAATAACCCACAGGCGCATCCCCTCGCGGAGATCAAAGAACTTGGCCCCAGCCAGCGTGTTGTGGGCCAGCAGCCCGATCACCGGCGGTTGCACCAGCCCAAACTGGGTCACGGTATCCGGCTGACCAGTGATATAAAGGTAATTGCCGCTGGGCTGTTGATCCACCCGCAAGGCCAGCACCCCTTCGACATAAATGCCGCGTACCACCCCAGCCTGCCCATCCGCCACCTGGGCGGCGAAGGTCTCGAGGGTCAGCACTGCCTCGGTCTGCCCGCCAGTAGCGGGGATGTCGCCTCCACCGTTGATGACGGCGGGCAGGAAAACCCGGTAGTCCCCACTCCCATCGGCGGCCTGAACATTTTGGCCTGGACAACCAATCAGCCAAATACTGATCAGTGTACTCACCATAATTAAACCCAGCGCGAGGCGCTTCATCTTTCCCTCCTGGCCGGCAAGAGCGCCCCGCGGCGAAAGGCACGGCGGGGGAGCCGGTTTTTGGCTCCCCTGCGCGGGCACAAAAAACCGCTCGTTTTCGGCAGCCTGGCAATCATAGGCCTGCTATGCACAGACCCTTAGACCCATGGCTTTGCGTCGCCGGCTTTCGCCGGGTTTGCCCTTGTCGAACGAGTCGTTACGACTGTATCCAATTGTCCAGGTGCAGCGGTTAGCGGCGAACGCCGTTAGCCACTTCACCCTCTAATTTCATTATAGGCTGTTTAATCGGATTCTGAAGGGGGACTCAGTCAGAGCGACTTTACACTTTTGTTAGGTCGTCGCGCCCGCAGGCTGCGCCCGGCAAGCGGCGCATAGACCGAAAAGGATCAGATGATTGGTCTGGATGTGAAAATCGTGGGCTGCTTCGATGGCCGCAAAAAACGGCCCCACCTGGGTATGGTCAATGGTCACAATCCGCCCACAGCGGGTGCACACCAGATGATGGTGCAGGGGCTGCCCCACCCGCTCGTAGAGGGTCACCCCCCTGCCCATATCTGAAACCGAGACCCGGCCCTGCTGGGTCAGGCGTTCCAAGGCACGGTACACCGTGGAAGGGGCAATGGCCGGCAGGCGAGCCTTAAGGCGCTCGTAGATCTCCAACGCGCTCAGGTGACTGTCACCTTCGCCCGCCAGCACCTCGAGAATGGCCATTTGCACTGAGGATTGTCGCATTGAAATTATTTTATCGCGATTTTTGCCGCTAATAGCCCATTATGGGGCGGCGAGATGTCATGCTAATGATGTCATTTTTTGCATTTGCAAAAAATTGCAAAATCGCTTATACTGGTGAGCAGAATTTCCCTATTTCTGGAGGTGACACATGGTCCCGCTTATCCTCGCTATGCACATTCCGGATGGCTTTCTGGCCCCGCCGGTCTTGGTGGGCGGCTGGCTTCTGGCTGGCCTGGCCATTGCCTGGGCGCTGCGGGCTCTGGATGGTGATGCCGCTGCCCATCGCTTACCCCTGATTGGGATCATGGCAGCCGCCATCTTCGCGGCGCAGATGCTCAATTTTCCCATTGCCGGTGGGACCTCGGGACACCTGCTCGGCGCAGCACTGGCGACATTGGTGCTCGGTCCCTGGGCCGCGATGCTGGTGATGACCACGGTGGTCGGGGTGCAGGCGCTTTTCTTCCAGGATGGGGGGCTGCTGACACTGGGAGTCAACCTGCTCAATATGGCCGTGATCGGGGTGTGGGTGGCTTATGCGGTGCAGCGCCTGGCGAATCTCGCCCTGGGGCGCTTCCGCTGGGGGCAATCGGTCAGTGCGTTTGTGACAGCCTGGGCGTCTATCTTTTTCGCCGCCCTGGCGTGTGGGCTGGAACTGGCGCTTTCCGGTGCCTCGCCGGCGGCGGTGGTGATCCCGGCCATGGGCGGCATTCATGCCCTGATCGGTCTGGTTGAGGGGGCAATCACGCTGGGGGCATTGGCATTTCTGCGCGCCGCACGCCCGAGCCTGCTTCAACCCGCCCCACTACCTCCAGCCGAACAGCGAGGCATTCTGGTGGGAGGGCTGTTGACCACCCTACTCCTGGTGGCTGCGGCTCCTCTGGCGTCCACCGCGCCGGATGGCCTGGAACGGGTAGCCGAAGACCTGGGGTTTATCACCCGCGCCACCGAACCCGCTTTTCACCTGCTCCGAGATTACACTCTGCCGGTCCTGGGTGAAGGGGTGCTGAGCACCATTGCCGCTGGCCTGATCGGGGCGGCCCTGGTGCTGGGTGTGACCTGGGGAGTCCTGTCCATTCGGGCGCGCCGTGCTGGGCACTGAGCGATGCGGCTGCAGATCGGTACGGAGTCCCTCCCTTCACGCTTACAACGGCTGGATGCCCGGCTAAAGCTACTGGTGGGGGTGGCGCTGTTGTTGGGCATCGCGCTGACGCCGCGCGGTCACTGGGGAGCGCTGGGCGCTTATGCCACGCTGCTCCTCGTGCTCTGGCGTTGGGGAGCACCTGGTTTACCCCTCTGGCGAGCGGCGTTGTGGCTTTCACCTTTCGCACTGGCGACGCTCCCCTGGCTATGGCTCACGCCTGGCCCACCCATGCTGACGCTGGGCCGGGCAGGAACAGGCCTGATCATTACCCAAACGGGGCTGCTATGGGTGACCAACCTGATCCTGCGCATGGTGCTCTCAATCGCCACCGCTGGCCTGATCGTGGGCACCACCCCCTGGATGGCACTGCTGGCAGCGCTACGCACCTTCGGCCTGCCCCGCATCCTGATCAGCAGCATAGGGCTGATGCTGCACTACCTGGGAATGTGGGTAGCATCGGCCCATACCTTGCAGCGAGCACGGGTAGCCCGTTCATTTGAATGGCCTGGGCGGCGGGTCGGTGGAACGCTGGCCTGGCGAGCGCGGATTACCGGAGGCATGGTGGGTAATCTCTTCCTGCGCGCGCTGGCGCAAAGCGAACGTACCTACCAGGCCATGCTGGCGCGCGGCTTTGACGGCGAAATTCGCACCCTCCCACTTGCGCCACTGAGCCGCCGCGCCTGGGCAGTGAGCCTGGCGCTGGCGATGCTGGGAGGTTTACTGGGACAACTGTTGCCTTGAAAACCATGGCCCGATGACGACCCCTGCGCTGGAGATCCACCACCTCACCTTTGCTTACCCACCCGGGCAAGTGGTACTGCGCGGGATTAACCTGCGGGTCATGCCGGGCGAACGTGTGGCATTGGTCGGGCCGAACGGCGCCGGCAAGTCCACCTTACTTTTACATTTGAACGGGCTGTTGAGCGGTGATGGGGAGATACGCATTTTTGGCACGCCGCTCACGCCTAAAACGTTACCGCAGATTCGCCGTCGGGTCGGGTTGGTGTTTCAATCCCCCGAGGATCAACTCTTTTGCCCCACAGTTTATGAGGATGTGGCCTACGCCCCGTGTTACGCCGGCTTGCCCCCGCACGAGATCGCTCAGCGGGTGCGTGAGGCCTTGCAACTGGTTGGGATGCAGGACCACGCCGGGCGTTCTCCATTTCACCTGAGCCTGGGGGAGCAGAAGCGGGTAGCGCTGGCCACCGTGCTGGTGATGCAGCCGGATATCCTCGCCCTGGATGAGCCCACAGCCGGCCTTGACCCGCGCGGGCGGCGCGAGTTAAGCCTCCTTTTACAATCCTTGCCCCAAACGCTGATCCTGGCAACGCACGATTTGGAATTGGTGCGCCAGGTTTGCCCGCGCACCGTGGTGCTGGAGGGAGGCATGGTGATTGCTGATGGCCCAACAGCACAGGTGCTGAGCGATCCCGCCTTCTTGCTGGCGCATGGGCTGGCCTAGCGAACGGCCAGGGCGACCGCGGCGCGGAAACTGCGGTAAGCACTCAAGGCATCCGGGGCAAGGAAAGTGATGGTGCGCCCATCTACTCGCTCGGCGCCCGGCAAGAGCATGGCGCCATCGGCCATCTGCGAGGCCTGAAATTCCACCCGCACGCGGATGGGCGTCTCCAAGCGCAGTGGACGCGGCCCCTGCCCCTCGCGGAAGCGGCGCACGGCGCGTTGGGCTGCCTCCTGAATACGGGCTTGGGCTTCGGTCAGGGGCAAACATTCCGCGGCCCACCGCCCGACCGCCTGCTTGACCGCTATCGTCTCCACTTCGGGCACCCACTCACGCGCTTCGACACACACGGCCTGATCCCCGGAGACCAGCAACACCGGAACCCCGAAGTGACCGCATACCGCAGCATTGAAGCCAAACTCACCGCATAGACGATCATTCAGCCACACATTTGCCACCCGCGTGCTCGACCAGGTATGATCGAGGATGGCATTTAGCGTGCCGGCGCGGGCATGATAGCCAATGAACAACGCCGCATCCACCCCGCTTTCGACGCCCTGCACCATCGAAAGCGGCGCTGGGGTACCGGCGGCAAGTTGAGCGCGCGGATCAAGAGCTTCGATGAGCAGGTTACTGCTATCCCAATGCCCATCGGCAACGATGAAGGCCGTGGCACCCGCTTCGGCGGCCCCGCGGATGGCAGCGTTGACATCCTCGGTCATGATCTTGCGAAAGCGCTGGTATTCGGCATGCTCGGGGTTGACCTGGTTCCAATTAACCACTCCTGAAATCCCTTCCATATCCACGGCAATGAGTAGTCGCATTGTCTAAGCCTCCCAGAGGTGATTGCCCTAATCTTATCCCAGGCTGAAAAGAGCGGCAAGATGTGGCTTACGAAGAATTACCGAATGCTAAACGTGTGGATTTTGAGATTGTTTACCTTTCATGAGACCGGGTACTGCTAAGGGCAGGCCACGGCCTTGTATGCCCGTAGTGAGAAGCATTTTCATTTGACGTGGTTGTGGCCTTTAACGTATCACGGTCTTAGCCAAGGCGCGAGTGAAAAGTCTTGCCCATCTGTGGGTAAACGTGACGGTATGCTAGAGCGCCATCCCCTCCTCGCGCTTTATCTGCTGGCGTTCGGTCTGGCCTGGCTGGGCTGGCTCCCCTAAGCTCTGGGTGCAAAAGGCATAGCACCCTTTATTAACCAGCCTTATCTGCAAGGATTGCTCATCCTTCCCGGCATCGCGCCCGCCCTGGCCGCCCTGCTGGTTAACTGGGCGACCCAAGGGGGAACGGGGGTACAGCATTTGTTTCGGCCGTTACGGCGCTGGCGTGTGGGATGGCTGTGGTATGGGGTAGCCATTGCCGCACCGCTGGGATTGTTGCTGTTGGCCAAGGGGGTAACCGTTTTGCTTGGGTTATCAGGTGACTCCACTGAGTCAACCCAAGAGGGCGTTTCGCAGGTTGTGACCGCATTGATCACCTCTATCCTGGCCAATCCCTGGGAGGAAGTCGGCTGGCGCCGTTTCGTCTTACCTCACTGGCAACAGCGCTTTACCGCCTTGACCGCCTCGCTGATCCTTGGAGGCTGGTGAGGGTTGTGGCACGTGCTGCTTTTCTTTTGGGTCGGTAATCCCATGGCTACTTACCCGTTTGGGCCTTGGTTTCTCGGCGTTCTTGCCTTGACCGTGCTCTATTCCTGGCTGTATAACGCCACTGCTGGTAATCTCTGCACGGTCACCCTTTTTCATGTGGGTCTCCACACCTTCGGCGCTGCGGTGCAGGGCGTCTCATGGCTGAGCCTGGTATTGGTCTATGGCCTGGTGGCTCTAATTCTGCTGGTCCGCTTTGGGCCTACCCATCTCTCGCCCCAGCCGCGGATTCAAGCCGGTTAACGCGCATAGCACAGGTAAAACGCAGTTCGCGAAGCGCTCGCTTTCAGCAGTATAATCGGGGTGCATTCCCTGCTAATCGGCACAGGGATTGTTTCCCACGACAACCCAGTTTCAGGACTCCGGAGGCTCTATCGTCATGATGATACCTGACCTGCCCGACGTCGCCCAGCGCTTCATTCGCTACGCGCGGATAGATACCCAATCTGATCCCCGTTCCTCCACTTCTCCCAGCACGGCCAAGCAACTTGACCTGGCGCGTCTGCTGGTGCAGGAACTGGAAGCGCTGGGATTGCAGGATGTGACCCTGGACGAACACGGTTACGTCATGGCTACCCTGCCGGCCAACGTCACCCACGCCGTGCCCACCGTGGGATGGATTGCTCACATGGATACCAGCCCCGACCTGACCGGCGCCAACGTCAACCCTCAAGTGCATCTCTACCAGGGCGGTGATCTGGTGTTGGATGCCGAAAACGGCGTGGTGCTCTCGCCGCGTGAATTTCCTGACCTGACCCAATATATTGGCCAAACTCTGATCACCACCGACGGGCGCACCTTGCTCGGCGCCGACGATAAGGCCGGCATTGCCGAGATCATGACCGCGCTGGCCTATCTGATCACACACCCCGAGATTCCCCATGGTCGAATTCGCGTCGCATTCACCCCCGATGAAGAGATCGGACGCGGCGCCGACCATTTCGATGTGGCGCGCTTCGGGGCCAATTTTGCCTATACCGTGGATGGGGGTGAATTAGGGGAATTATCGTTCGAGACCTTCAATGCCGCCCGCGCCGAAATCACGGTCCATGGGCGCAGTGTCCACCCCGGCAGCGCCAAGAACAAGATGATCAACGCCAACGAGGTTGCGATGCAATTTCACGCCCTACTGCCCGCCGTCGAGCGCCCGGAATATACCGCGGATTACGAAGGGTTCTACCACCTCACGAATTTCCAGGGCAGTGTGGAAGAAGCCCATCTGCACTACATCATCCGTGACCACGACCGGGCACGCTTTGAGGCGCGTAAGGCCTGGCTGCAGCGCGCGGCGGAGTTCATCAATGCCCGCTATGGGCAGCCGCTCGTCCAAGTCCAGGTGCAGGACCAATACTATAACCTGCGCGAGAAGATCGAGCCGGTGATGCACATCGTGGACCTGGCTAAAGCGGCGATGCTCGCTTGTGGGGTGACGCCCAAGATCGTGCCGGTGCGCGGCGGCACCGACGGCGCGCGCCTCTCGTATATGGGCTTGCCGACCCCCAATCTGTTCACCGGTGGTCACAACTTCCACGGGCGCTATGAGTACATTCCCATTCCGGCGATGGAAAAAGCCGTGGCGGTGCTGGTGGAATTGGTGCGGCGGGTGGCAGAAGGCCAGTCTTGAGCTCTCCGCGTGGAGAGAATGGTATAATAAAACACAGTGATCATAAAACCCGGACGTTTGCCCGGCGCTTAGTTTCTTCACCCGGTTCTGGCTTTCGCGCGCGAAAGTCATAGCCGTGGTTTGTGTTTAAATCTATATAGAGAGGTTAATCACTTCAATGGTGATTTCGATGGACGAGACGATCAAACGCGTTATCCCAAACCACTTTAGTCTGCCCCGGCGCATCAACCGCCTGGGTCAACTGGCTTATAACTTGTGGTGGACCTGGAATCCCGAAGCCCAGATGCTCTACCGCCTAATCAGCCAACGCCTGTGGGATCAGGTCAATCACAACCCGGTAACCTTCCTGAAGAAGGTGGAGCGCAGCCAGTTGAACGCGGTTACCAATGACCGCCACTACTTAGACCTGTATGACCGCACTTTCCAGAAATTCGATGCTTACATGCAGGATACCCAAACCTGGTTTGCGCGCAACTACCCCCAATATACCCGCGAGACGATTGCCTATTTTTCGTTTGAGTTTGGCCTGCACGAGTGTCTGCCGGTGTATGCCGGTGGCCTGGGCATTCTAGCTGGCGATCACCTAAAAGAGGCCAGCGACCTAGGCATGCCGGTAGTGGGCGTGGGGTTCATTTATAATCAGGGGTATTTTGTCCAGCGCATTACCGAAGACGGTTGGCAGGAAACCAGCACCTACTACCTGGATTACGACGAAGTCCCGATCATCCCGCTGACCGATGCCCAGGGGCAACCGGTACTGATCAGCGTGGAACTACCCGGGCGCCTGGTCCATGCCCGCCTGTGGCAAGTGCAGGTAGGGCGGGCGGCGCTCTACCTGCTGGATACCAACCTAGAGCAGAACCAGGAAAACGACCGCCAATTGACAGCACGACTTTACAGCAGCGACCCCGAGGTGCGCATCTCGCAGGAAATCCTACTGGGAGTCGGCGGGGTGCGCGCCCTGCGCCGCCTGGGCTTTCAACCCAGGGTATGGCACATGAATGAGGGCCACTCGGCCTTCCTGGTGCTGGAACGGGCGCGCGAACTGGTGCAGAGCGGGTTGACCTTTGAGCAAGCCGCAGCGCAGGTGCGCAAGGGCAACGTATTTACAACGCACACACCGGTACCTGCCGGGGTGGATCAATTCCCCCTCTGGCTGGTGGATAAATACCTTTCGACCCTATGGTCACAACTGGGCTTGACCCGCGAGCAGTTGATCGCGTTGGGGCACCAGACCACACCATGGGGCGAATCGTTCTGCATGCCGGTCTTGGCCCTGCGCCTCTCCGATCACGCCAACGCTGTCTCAGAACTGCACGGCGAGGTCTCGCGGCGGATGTGGAATTTCCTCTGGCCGGAGCGCCGTCCGGAGGACGTGCCGATCATTCACGTGACCAATGGTGTGCACACGCCCTCGTGGCTGGCGCGGCGGTTGCGTCTGCTGTTCGAGCGCTACCTCGGCCCGGATTGGCTGGAGCACCTGGACGAGCCCGAACTCTGGGATCGCATCGCCAGTATTCCTGATCACGAACTCTGGGCCGTACGTCAGCACCTCAAGCGCAAACTGGCGCTGTACGTCAATGAACGCGCGCGCCAGTTGTGGATGCGCGGTAATGTGCACCCCTCGCAGGTCTTGGCTAGCGGCGTCTTCCTGGAACCATATTCTCTGACCATCGGCTTCGCGCGGCGGTTTGCCACCTACAAGCGTGCCACCCTCATCCTGCGCGATTACGAACGCCTGCTGCGCATTATCACCAACCCGGATATGCCAGTGCAGATCGTCTTTGCGGGCAAGGCGCACCCCGCGGACGAACCGGGCAAACTGCTCATCCAGCAGGTCTATCGCGCGGTGAAAGATCCCCGCGCGGCGGGGCGGCTGGTGTTCCTGGAAGATTATGACATGAACCTGGCGCGCCTGCTGGTACAAGGCGTGGACGTGTGGTTGAACAACCCGCGGCGCCCCAATGAGGCTTCGGGCACCTCGGGCATGAAGGCCGCCCTCAACGGCGTGCTTAACTTCTCGGTGTTAGATGGCTGGTGGCGCGAGGCTTACAACGGCGCCAACGGCTGGGCGATTGGCGAGGATGCCGACCCGGTGGATCCGACTCACCAGGACGAATTGGATGCGCTCAGCCTCTACGACATCCTGGAAAGAGAGATCATCCCGCTCTATTATCAGAATCGCTCCACGGACAACATCCCCTCAGGTTGGATTGCGCGCATTAAAGAATCCATCCGCACGTTGGCGCCGCAATTCAGCACCCGCCGCATGCTCAAAGAGTACCTCACCGAGATGTACCTGCCCTGCCTGGAAGCCGAGGAAGGCACAGCCGCTGCCGAGAGCGCACCTGTGACCTCAGACCAAGCGAGTTGAGCCATGCATCTGACCCTGACCTGGCAAAGTTTGTTGGTGGCATTGGGCATTTTCGCCCTGCGCGTTTGTGATATGTCGCTGGATACCATCCGCGTGCTGTTTGTGGTGCGCGGCCGTAAGGGGTTGGCCTGGGCATTGGGCTTCATGCAATCGCTGATCTTCGTGATCGCAATCAGTTCCGTCCTGGCCAACCTTGATAATCCTCTCAACATTGTCGGATATGCCGCTGGCTTTGCCACGGGCAACGTGGTGGGTATGACGATTGAAGAACGCCTGGCTATCGGGCACCTGCAACTGACCATCATCAGCCCTCTGCGCGGCTCGGCGATTGCCGAGTTACTACGCGCGCATGGTTACGGCGTGACCGAGGTAGCCGGGCGTGGTCTGAGCGGCACAGTAACCATCTTGCACGTGGGAGTTATGCGCAAAAAGTTGGACGAGGTGGAGACGTTGGTACTGGAAGCCGACCCTGAAGCCTTTGTGACGGTGGAAGAGATTCGCCCCTTGCGTCGCGGCTTCTGGGGGGCGTGAAAGCAGTAGAAACCCATGGGAGCAAATGGAGTAAATAGAAAAAGGTTCAATTACCCCGGCAAGTGATAGGGCACCATGACACCCCTTACCTGTCAAGACAAAAAATTATGTTACCGAAAAGTCATGTGCCTTTATGAGGCGCAGCTCCTCTTGCTCCCTCAGGTGCAGCGCCAAGCGAACAAGTCCGCCTCGATCAGGGCTAACTCCGGTAAGGTTTTCTTTTGAGTTAACTATTTTACTTTGGTAACATTTTAGGTGAACGAACGTGGCCAGGCGCTGGGCCGCCCGTTGCACCGCGGGCAGACGCCGCCGCAGACTGGAA